>CAZAMX010000067.1:0-9459 GCA_964486095.1 uncultured Acetatifactor sp.
GGTGCATCCGGCACCCCCATCATGGATTCCCTGAGGATACGGCCCTTTACAAAACACTTTTCCACTGTCATCCTGTTTTGGGTCAGCGTTCCGGTCTTATCGGAGCATACAACACTCACCGCCCCCAATGTCTCCACGGAAGGAAGCCTGCGCACGATGGTGTTTACCTTTACCATCCTGGTAACGCTTAAGGCCAGGCAGATTGTCACCACTGCCGGAAGCCCCTCCGGCACCGCCGCCACCGCCAGGGAAATAGCGGTTATCAGCATCTCCGGAATGTTGCGGTGCTGCAGCACCGCAATGACAAACAGCACTCCGCACAACAACAGGGACAGCATACTTAAGACCTTTCCCAGCTCTCCCAGTCTTTTCTGCAGAGGTGTCAGTTCTTCTTTGGCCTCCGTAATCATGGCGGCGATCTTTCCCAGCTCTGTCTCCATACCCGTGGCCGTAACAATTCCCTCGCCTCTGCCATAGGTGACAATAGTTGACATATAAGCCATATTGTGCCGATCTCCAAGAGGGATTTCCCCATGGGAGGATTCTCCCTTTTTCACCGGCATAAAGTCGCCATCCTTCTCCACCGGAACCGCTTCCCCGGTAAGAGCCGATTCCTCCACCTTTAAATTGGCAGTCCGCACCAGCCTGAGATCCGCGGGAACCTGGCATCCTGCCTCCAGGTATACCAGATCCCCCCGCACCAGCTCTGCCGCCGGAATTTCCATCCGCCTGCCCTCTCTGATCACGAAAGCTTTCGGGCTTGTCAGCTTCTTTAACGATTCCAGCGCCCTTTTGGCCTTTCCCTCCTGCAGCACCCCCACGGCGGCATTGAGCAGCACCACTACGCCGATAATGGCGGCATCGCTGATCTCCCCCAAAAATACGGACACCGCCGCCGCAACGATCAGCACATAAATCAGCGGATCATTGAGCTGCTCCAGAAATACTTCCACCACCGTCTTCTTCCGGGGCTCTTTCATCTCGTTCCTGCCATATGCGCTTAAGCGCCTCCCTGCTTCCGCCGCCGTGAGCCCTCTCTTGTCATCGCTCTTTAATTCCCTTACCGTTTCCTGTATGCTGTACCGTTCAAACACAAAGAAATCCCCCCGAAGCATATTTTTTAACTGCCTTCCGAAGTTGTCCGGAATTGTTAATATATATGCCCGAAGGGAATAAAACATGTCCACATCAGCAAGAACTATTATCCATCTCTATTGCCCAATCATATAAATAAAGTAAATTTAAATACTCTTTACATTCTTGTGTGAAATTGTCAACCTCCTTTCCATTTATACCTCTCAAAATATATACTCTTAACTGAAACAATTGATTATTGGAAATAAATCTCTCATTTTCCTTATCCAGGAAAAGAATAATCCGGCTTTTCGCAGAAAATCTGGCGGCTTGATTTCGGTAAAATATTTCAGACGAATTATCTGGCTTCAGCAAATAGGCCATACTCTTTCCTTTAGCAATATTTTGGTCAGTTATAAATCCCCTCATCTCAATCATTGCTTCCTCGTAACCTATTGGTTCAAAACAATACAATGATTTAAGTGTATCAAACAATTCCCGACAATTTTTATACGGTTCAATGATTTCATTACGATATTTTTCCATAAGAGACGGGAAAAAATCCGCTGAAAAAGGATTCATTTCCATAATCGCTTTATTCCTCCAATACCATCCGCCCGTCCGACATGCGGTACACCCTTGTGGCATAAGTCAGAAGATCCTGATCATGCGTAACCATAAAAATCGTCATACCTTCCTCATGCAGTTTTCCCAAAAGCTTCATAATCGCCAGTCGATTTTCTTCGTCCAGATTACCCGTAGGCTCGTCTGCCAGAAGTACCTTTGGATGGTTTACAATAGCCCTGGCAATAGCCACCCTCTGCTGTTGGCCTCCCGAAAGCTGAGAAGGATAATATCTGCTTCTATCTTCCAGCCTCACCCGCTGCAGCGCCTCCATGGCTTTTTTCTTCCGCTCAGACCTCTTTACCCCCGCATACCCAAGGGGCAACTCCACATTATCTATGGCCCGGAGCCCGTCGATCAGATGATACGCCTGAAAGACAAAGCCAATGCTCTTATTGCGAAAAACTGCCAACTGATCCGGCTTCATCCCAGATACCGCCGCTCCCTCAAAAAGGTATTCCCCGGCGGTGGCCTGTTCCATTCCCCCCAGAATACTCAAAAGCGTGGTCTTCCCACAGCCGCTCTTCCCAGTCAGCATCACAAACTCTCCTTTATTAACCTCTAACGAGACATCCTGCACCGCTGCCGTCTCAATTTTTCCCGACCGATATACCTTCCGAATATTCTTCATTTTGATCATTTTAAGACCCTATCTTTCCACATTCTGCTTTTTCTTGATTTAGCGTTCTTCACTGATTTACTTCCTTCAACGCCACCACTGGCTCCTTTATCTTCGCGCACGAGGACAAGATCGCGCATATCAGTACTGCCATCCCCGGTATTGTCACCGCCAGAAGCCCCACAGAATGTTTCTCGAGCTTTACCATATACTGAGATGTAGACTGCATGGGCACGGCAATCGCTGAAATCCCCAGCGCAACAATTCCCCCAAGCAGACATAGGACAACTATTTCGAAAGCCGTCTCAGCAGCCAGTCTGCGCCTGGTTGCTCCCACCACCATGCTGATCGCGAAATCCTTCTTCCGCTCGTCCAGATGAATCAGCATAATGCCGACAATACCCACCGCCGTCAGTATCAGGGCAAATCTTCCGATCCACCCTACGGTTTGGATGTCGTCAGTAAAATCCTTACTGTTTTTCTGATATACCTGACGGCGGTCCTCCACTGCATAATGAAACGCCCTGCTCTGAGCCTCCAGAGATTCGGCGATCTGTTCCGCTCTCTCCCGGTAATCCGCTCCTCCCACTGTCAAAGTTGAATTATAGAAAGGCTTCCCCGCCTCCTGAATTTGCGTTACCAGTTCAAGAGGCACAAAAATGCTTTTTTCCGTTAAAATATCCGCATCTGGATTTGCGCTGAAGCCTATGATAGAAGAATTTTTCACCTCTCCCTCCAAAACCCGGTAGGGAAAATTGCTGCCATAAAGACAAATTGTATTATTATCCACAGAGCAGTCAGCCGCGACATAGGCATCCGCACCCTCGATCTGCTTCAACGCTTCCCTGCCAATCCACACGGTATCCTCCATATCAAAGCCGATCAGATACCGAAACATATTATCGGACATGCCTATAAGATCTATATCCTGAATTCCTAAATATATTTTACCCTGCTGCATACAGTACAACTCCGTATCCTCCGGCAGTTCCTCCAAAAAGCTGCTGTAAGCCTCATAAGGAACTGGTAGTTCTGACATATCCCATCTCCATTCTTCCCCGCTATAGTTCATAACGGATACGGTATTCTCCATAAACTGCCGTTCGTAAGCCTTCAGCCTCTCTGTCGCAGCGATACTGACACTGTCCTGGCAGACCATGATTGCTGCACCTGCCGCCAACTCCAGAATTATCCATATATAATATCGCCAGGCACGCTGAAATCGCCTGAGACATCGCTCGATGATAAACATTTCTATTCCCCTTTTAATATCTTTGACGGATTACTTTTTCGAATACTCACGGCTGACAACCGACTCAAGAGCAGGCACATAACAAGCATCAGCAGAAGCATCTCCAGGAAGACCTGCGGGCTCCACACCATCTCCACTTGAGACGGCACATAAGGTATAATAACCGGAAGCATTAATATATCCAGCAAAAGCGCAAGGCCGCACAAAACCAGATCCTCCAACAGACAATTCAAAAAAATATCCCGTTCTTTCGCGCCGTAAGCCATTTCCACGGCAAACCGGTATCTCATCCTGCGAATCTTCCCCTGTATCACCGCAAAGCAGTTTATCATAGAAAACAAAAGCAGCGGCAGAATCAGGAGCAGAATTGAGATACAAAGCTGCATAGCCTGCTTTTCGATTTTCTGATAGCTCTGAGAAAGAGTACCTGCAGAAATGATTTCTCCAAATAAGGGCTGTACGATCTTCCTGACCTCTTCCATATCTGCTCCGCCCTGATATTCTATATGAAGCGAGATCTGTCTGTTACCTTTCCGAGCGCCGGATTCCTGATTCCAGGGAATCCATATTGCACCTCTGCTGTCAAGCTTTCGACATATGCCCACGACGGTATATTGTACCCCGTCAATGATAAGTTTATCTCCGGGTTCTCCCGTAAGCTCCTTATCCCGGTAAAAATGATGTTCCACCAGACATACCTTATTCCCAGACTCAAAATCAGCCGTCTCCAGGCTCCGCCCCTCCACCATGCAGGGCGGGTAAAAATCAAATTCCTCTGGAGAAATAAAATGTACCCCCTGATAGTATTTCTCTCCTGCAAACTCAACATTCTGATACATGGTCTCGTCTACCGCAACTCTGATAAACTTTGGATTTGCTCGCAGCATCTCATAAATCTCAGCCGTCTCCAATCGGGGCGAATTACTATCAAAACAAACCACAGAATCCATAATGGCTGGACGGGCTGTCTCTCTATATTGAAAAAAGTACTGTATGTCTGCCAAGGCCACCAACGGAACGATCATCCCCACGCATAGAGTAATCACCACGACAATATTAAGCTTTACATACTTCAGCATGTTTTTTAAGCATATTTCACTCCGAAAAAGAAAGCGATTCATAAATTAATCCTTTACTATATGTAATCCATTGCCGCCTGTCAAATAATATATAGAATTCGTACCTTCAGCAAGACCTGCATACAACTGAATATCTTCCGTTACAGCCAACGAATAAAGATATTCACCCGTCATGGCATAACAGTCCACTGATGAATAGCTGGCACTGACGCAGAGCAAACAGTTTTCCTGCATAACAAAGCCTGTGGCAGTGAGGCCATAAGGCAATTCACATACAGCCTGCAACCCGGTTTCTTCTATTTCGTACAGATAATTGGCACCCGTACGAATACCCTTACTGCTTTTGTCCTGCTCCAAAACACCTACATTCACCGCGTAAACCCGACTATTATCCTTGCTTGGAAATACGGTGCCCGCAAAATTTTCACCTAACTCATAAAAGCATCCTTCACTCTGCCTGTACACCAAGAGCCTGCCGTCGCTTACCCCAACCAGTGAAAAATAAATGTCTCCCTCTTGATTCACTGTAATACTCCCGTATTCCACTCTGTCCTCTGCATACTTTCTGTCAAAAACAATCTGCTCTTCAAATTCCAAATCTTCTCCCAAAATTTGTATACGGGCATTTTGAACATCCAACACATAAAACAAGCCGTCTACATAGGCGATTCCCATAGGGCGCAGAAATTCCAAATCTCCATTGCCTGTTTCACCAACTTCTTTCAAAAGCTTTCC
The DNA here is from genome assembly GCA_964486095.1 of uncultured Acetatifactor sp. Classification (GTDB taxonomy): domain Bacteria; phylum Bacillota; class Clostridia; order Lachnospirales; family Lachnospiraceae; genus Acetatifactor. Next base: position 5,384 of record CAZAMX010000067.1, read on the forward strand.
CTCACTGTCCAGTATCAAAATCTTGTTTTCGCCAGTGTCACACACATATAGCTTATCCTTTACTGCTATAATTCCTCCCAACGAATGCCCTTCCAGCCCCTCCACGGCAGACACCGTATAATTTCTGTTATTCCGCGACTGTACGTCAAGCCGTTCTTCCTTCAAGCTATCCAATTCCTCCGGTGAATAAACATCAAAACGCCCGGTCAGTGCCTTTTCCTCATTAAACTTGCTCGTCGCCCCACATCCTGTGCATAACAGAATTATACAGCTAAATAAAACTACTATTTTTGTTTTCATATACTTACCCACATATTATTATGATTAATTTAAAAAGTTATAATATATACTACTATACTAACATATATATATTCCTATTGCAACATAAAAGAATCACATTCCGGGCATTCTTGTTCTTTATGAAGCTATATATGCCCGGAATATGACGCTCTTCTAAGGATCTGCCTTATATATAAGTCTTGGGACGAAGTATTAAGCATTATTTAGTCTACGATCAACAACATCCTATTTTAGTATAATTGGTTCTATATTCTGTATATGACGTGTTATCTGCTTTTACGCATGTTCGTTTTTGATGCTCGCAGGACTTATTAGTATCTTCTAACCAAAACCAGCCGCATCCTTGAGAGTTATCACAAATGGAAGCCGCATTGTAATATGTTTGCCACACCCCACATCCTCCATTCGCAGCCATTGTCGTCATTCCATTTGTCAGCAGCATTGCTGCTGCCAAACCTGTAACTAATACCTTTTTGCTTTTTTTCATTTTAGTTCCTCCTTACTTCATCCTGTAGTTTTTCTATCACTTCGTCCACAGACATCTCCCCAATATGTATAATTTCCTTTTCGTCCTTAATGATCAGAAAACTGGGATACCATTTTATATCAAATATTCTTGAAAGTACTCCACCATAATCTACCTGAGTCAGCATTTCATTAGAAACATTTTCTCTGTCACGGAAAAAGGTAATAAGATTATATTCTTTTTCGACAAGTTCCGAGTGTATCACCGGCTCTATGGCTTTGCAATCCTTACAGCCAACCATGGAAAAATAAACTAATATAGGTTTTTCAGATGAAAATTTCTTATTTGCTAGATTCTTATAATAATACACAGCACTTTCTTCGTCCGGTAAAACACCCAGCGATTCTACTTTATCCAACACATCCTTGATCTGATTTCCAACAAAAATAATATTTCCGGTCTTTTCGATAATATAATATGTGGGCGTAGCAGTATTAATATACGCTTCCTCTAAGCAAAAATTTGCCTCTGCCGGAATGGTGGTTTTTTCCAAAGCCTTTTCTCCAACTTCTCCTTGCCACAAAAGGACGTTATTAACATTGCCGTTTTGAAAAAGATTGCACATCTGGTCGATCATATATAATGAATTAATACAGGAACCACACGATTTATCAATATAGTAAACAATTGTATATTCATACTCTTGAGATATACAATCTGCATTTTTTTGTCCATGGACATAATCTTTGACTTCCCTAAAGTCATCACCATATGCTAATACAATTTCGTCTCCTTTGCTTCTAAAATTGCAAGCAATAAAGACCACTGCTGAAATCATTAATCCGCCGCATAAACCACATAGAATCAATAAAATATTTTTCTTCATTTATTTTGTTACTCCCTCTGTATCATCTGTATGAAACTAAATCTAGATTACCATCTAGTTCTACGTATTAACATAACTATTCTATAGACTTTTTCCACAATTAAGTCAATTTTATATGATTTCTAAATATCCTGTCAAAATTTAAGAAATGACTTATTCACGGAATTTTCCATAAATAAGTCATTTCTTTGAACCTTTTTATGTGTATTATAAACCACATCCTCTCTATGAGAAACATTCATGCTCCCTATATCTTCTTTGTCACTGCCGCCAGATACCAAAATCTTTTTTCTCTTTCCTCTCTTTCGACTATGTGTCGTCCAACCAGCAATAAAGGCATCAGACCGCCACATAAAATCAACAACACTTTCTTCATTTGTTCCACCCCTTCGTCCTTGTCATTTATTTGAAACTGCTTTTATCTTAGCAAGCAGTTTCTACTAAAAACATGACTCAGCTGTAGAAACTTAAGGGTTCAAATCATACGCTCAGCATCAAATGAACGGTCGGCATGTGAATCCTCAGACGCTCACAATGTCACGGCCCCGTCAAACCCGGCAATATAATCCTCCCGCCTGTCATGAGTAATCACAATTCTGGTATAACCCTTCAGAGAAAAGATCAGCTCGTTCAAAAGATCCCCGGTGACCGGGTCTAAGGAAGCCGCAGGCTCATCAAACAGAAGCAGCTCCGGGTGCCCTGTCAGGGCTCTGGCCACCGCAATTCTCTGCCGTTCGCCGCCGGAAATAGAATCGCCAAAATCGCCCAGAGGCGCATCTCCCACCCGTTTCGCCAAAGCGCTTAGCTTCAGATTTGCAAGCAGTTCCTCGTATTCCTCGGAATCCCTCGCCGGCAAATTACGAAAAAGGGTAATATTCTCATAAAGCGGCGCATTAAAAAGATAAGGAGCCTGGTCCACCACGCCTGTCTTCGCATAGATCTCTTTTTCCGAAAGCTCTCGAATGTCCTGCCCCGACAACATAATCTTACCGGAATAATCGTCATAATACTTCAACAGCAGCTTTACAAGGGTTGATTTCCCTCTGCCGCTCTCTCCCACAACCGCATAACAGCCTCCTGCCTTGAAATCATAGGAAAAATCCTGATAGAGCTGCCGCTCACCAAAAGCAAAGGACACCTTATCGTACGAAACCTCCAGAGGCCCCGCAAATACTGCCCGGCTGTCCGGCGTACTCTCGATCTGCCTCTGCCCGTCCAGCTTCTCCACAACCTTTTGGGAAGCTCTGATATGAATCACATATTCGATTACATTGTTAAAGCTATTGGAAAGGGAGGTAAAATAGTTGATTGCCGCAAATAACATTCCGGCAGTCAATGCCCCCTTTACTACCAGCCAGCCGCCCAGCCCCAAGCAAACAACGGCGGAAAGCCCTGCCACGCTCATCAGGGTTTCAAAGCTCATGGTGCTGGCAAACTGATATTGCGAAAATCCCTTCTGAACCCCCTCCGCCGCCCGTTCATAGCGGTTTTGGAAGCTTTCTTCCCCGCAGCCCGTACGAATCGTCTCATACCCCTCGATGGTCTCCTTTAAAGTATGGGTATAGATCTCGCTCTTCTCGGAATAAGCCTTCATCTTTCTCTCTTCCCATTTTGTGAAAGGCTTTGTGAATATCAGGGGAACAGCCGCCGTCACCACTGCCGCCAACAGCAGCCAGGGGCTTAAAGCAAACAGCATGACTACGGAAGAAAGGATCGCCGCCAGGGATGAAAACAGATAAGGAATCATGTTCAGAAATTCTCCCCGGTACAGCTGCGTGTCCGTAGTCAGCAGATTCAGATAAAAGGCATCCTCTTCTCCCCGGAAGCTCTTTAACGGCCTGCGGAGAATACTCTTCATAATACCGCTCTTCATGTTCAGTTCACCGTTTGCCAGGAAGGACAGCCTGCTCCAGGTGGCAGCCGCCGCCAAAAGAAAATCCAGCAATGCCAGCATAACCGCCAGAAATATGGCCCAAAGCATGGTTCCCATATTTTGTGCTTCCGCGTACTCCACGATTTTCCCCTTCTGATAGGCCATGCCGGCGAGCAGCACGGATTGCCCGGAGTACAGCAGACAGGTCAATACCAGCAAAAGCTTTCCTTTTTTCGTTAGAGTTTTCATGACAGCCCCTTTCATTTTTCAATTTATCTCGCTGCTTATACGTTAATAATCAACATAGTCAGAGATTTTCTCTGGTTCTCGGCAGGCTTCTTCAATTTACCGTTTTTCAGGAGAGCGGTAATACAGTGTGCTAAGAACAAACCGTCAGAATGAAATACAAACTGCAACTCATATGCTTTTACCTTTCTAAGATGTGCGGGAACCGATTTCAGCACCGCCTCGGCGTAAGGTGCTTTCAGGGCCTCAAAGTCAGCCTGATACTTTACTTTAATTTGCTCACCGATGGCAAGCAGCTTGTCCTG
>CAZAMX010000068.1:0-5661 GCA_964486095.1 uncultured Acetatifactor sp.
AATCGGCACCATTGAGGTGGAGATCAGTGCCTGGGAAAAATTCTGGGCCAGACTGGCCTCCAAGGAAGAGAGAGCAAAGCAGGTTCTCTTTATTCCCACGGAGTTTACGGGAATCGACATTGATCCGGACGGCTTTGTATATGCCTCCAATATTGATCCCAACGGGGAACAGGGCGTGCGGCGCTTAAACCCAAGAGGCGAGGACGTGATTAAAAAGGGTGAGAATGCCAATGTGGGCGGTGACCTTTGGACCGGCGGCACCACAGAATATGCAGGTCCCTCCCAGTTTACCGATGTGGTGTACAGAGGCAACGGCATTTATTCCTGCCTGGACAGAAAGCGGGGACGTATCTTTACCTATGATCATGAGGGCAATCTGCTTTATATTTTCGGCGGTCTGGGAAGCCAGGAGGGAACCTTCGCTCTGCCGGTGGCAGTGGAGGACATTGGCAACCGGATTGTGGTGCTGGATGCCACCAGAGGCGATATTTCCTGCTTTGCGGTGACGGAGTACGGCAGGCTGATCAACGAGGCGGTGAGCTTACGCTTCGACGGCAACGAAGCATCTGCCGTGGCTCTCTGGGAGAGGGTGCTGGAGCTGGATGAAAACAATGAGCTGGCAAATACCGGTATCGGAAAGGCGTACCTTACAGCAGGAGATTATGAGCAGGCTATGAAATATCTGGAGCTGGGTATGAACCGGGATCATTATTCCGTGGCTTTCAGGCGGTACAGAAACAATTTACTGACAGCAAACGTCAGCTATCTGCTGACCGGCGCTGCAATATTGATTGCAGCCTGGGTTATCTATAAGCAGGTTAAGAAGAAAAAGGTGAAAAAAGGAGGTGTGGCAAATGGGTAAATATTTTTCAAAGGAAAAATGGAAGTATATGTTTTACACCATTACCCACCCCATGGACGGATATTATTGGATTCGTCATCAGGACAGAGGAAGCGTCCCCATCGCCATATTGATGGTGATCCTCTTTTCCGTCAGCTTTTCCGTCAACCGACTGATGGCCGCCTTTGTGGTAAATGATGTGGATCCGAGAGGTGTTGACAGCTTCTATGAACTGATGGGTGTGCTGGCAGCCTATCTGCTGCTCTGTGTCAGCAACTGGTCTATCACCTGCCTGATGAACGGAGAGGGCAGAATGAAGGATATTGCCATAGCCGTGGGATACGGCACGGTGCCCATAACGATTATGATGTTCTTAGGAACGCTGGTGAGCCAGTTTGTGGCGGATGACGAACAGGCATTTTATGTAATGATTCTCGGCGTGGGCATTGCCTACGGTTTGATCATGATATTGGTGGGCATCATGCAGGTGCATAATTACACCCTGGGGAAGACCCTGGTCACCTTGTTTTTGACCCTGGTCGCTCTGTTTATCATCATCTTTTTGCTGCTTCTGCTGAGCAACCTTTTAGGTATGGTAGTGAATTTCTTCAGAAGTATCTACACGGAAATTATTTTTAGGACGTAGGAGGCTTACAGCATGAAATCTTCCAAGGAAAAGAAAAAAAACAAGCCCATGAGAAGGCCCATGAGCCTGAAGAAAAAGATAGTGCTTGGCTTCCTCGGCGCGGCTGTGGTTCTGGTGCTGGCCTATCTGCTGTACTATTTTATCCATTATACATGGTATGACAAGTATAAGGATTATCTTACCGGCTATGAATACGAGACAGGCAGCCCCTTTTCGCCAAAGACGGAAGGCGCAGGCGATGTGCCGGGGTTTGTGCTGGTGAGTGAAAGCGACGCCTTAAAGCTCTATACCGACACGGCTACGGCCAATGTGGCAGTGTATGACAAGCGGGACGGCAGTATCACCTATGCCAACCCCTTAAACGCAGATGAGGACAGCGTGGCCAATAAGGCGAATCTAAATTACTTAAAGGCACAGTTCATTCTGCAGTATTATAACGCGGATGTAAAATCCAGCAATATGGATTCTTACAGCCAGTCCGTGGCAAAGGGACAGTTTTCCGCGGAAAGCATTGAAGGCGGTATCCGCTATATCTATCAGGTGGGAGACCTGACGGAGGGTCAGATCCACTTTGAGGTTCCGCTGGAGTACCGTTTGAACGGCGATAAGCTGGAGGTATCCATGCCGGTAAAGGGTATCAAAGAATATGGCGGCGGCTATATCTACCGTGTGCAGCTGCTGCGCTATATGGGAGCTGCCCATAATACCGAGGAAGGGTACCTGGTGGTGCCAAACGGTTCCGGATCCCTGATCCGTTTCAACAACGGCAAGACCTCGGCAGCCAATTATACTCAGTACATTTATGATATTGATCCGATGGCTGCCAACTATACCACTATTGAGAACACCTACAGCGCCAAGCTGCCCATTTTCGGTATCTGCAGACAGGACAGAAGTCTGCTGGTAACGTTGGAGGACGGTGCCACCACCTCCGTGGTGACGGCAGGCGTTTCCGGAAGCTATAATGATTACAATTTTGCTTATCCGACCTTTGTTTTAAGGAATATTGATAACCTGCGGATGTTTGGCAATTCCACCACGGATGTGTTTGTCATGGAGCCGGACCTCTACGACATCAATATGAAAGTGAGCTACAGCTTCTTAGGAGAAGAGTATCAGGGTTACGCAGGACTGGCTAATTATTACAGGGAGCGCCTGATCGCAGAGGGGCAGCTCACACCTCAGACGGAAAGCAACGGAGATATTCCCTTTTACTATGATGTGATTGCGGGTGTGAAGGAGACCGCTCATTTCCTGGGGGTACAGTATCTGCACACCTTTGTAATGACAGATTTTGACCAGGCGGAGGAAATGGCAGGGGCCTTATCCGAGGCGGGTATCAAGAATCAGGTCATGAATCTGCAGGGCTGGTTCAACGGCGGTTATTATCACGACACGGCAGACAAGATAAAGGTCATGGGAAAGCTGGGGGGAAAATCCGGCTTAAAGGATTTAAACGAGACCATGAATGCCCTGGGCGGCAGGCTTTATGCAGATGTGGCATTCCAGCAGGTAACCTTCGCGGATGACGATTTTAACTATAACGCGGAAGGCTCCCGGTATTATGGCGCAGGCTTCGTAGCTTCCTTCGGGCAGGTGAATCCCGTCAATTTAAGGAATACCTCGGGTCTGGACTATATGGAGACCAAATACGACCTGCTTTCGCCTAAGTTCCTGCCAAGGTATGTAGGCAGCTTTGCAAAAAAAATAGATAATTATCCGCTTTACGGTATTTCTCTGCGGGATCTGGGAAATGTGCTTACCTCCGATAAAAAGCGGACGGAATTGATCAACAGAGAAGAGGCTTTGGATGTGCTGCAGGCCCAGCTGGATGTGCTGGAAGGCACGGGCAAGAAGCTGATGACAAACGGTGCCAATGCTTACAGCTTTCCCTATAGCACAGACATTATCAACGTGCCCATAGAGTCCAATAAGTACCAGATTGTGGATGAGAGCATTCCCTTGTACGAGATGGTAATTCACGGCTGTATCTCTTATTCCACGGACCTGTTGAATTTCCAGGACGAAGAAGATATGACCGGCATTGTTCTGAAAATGATAGAGGCGGGAGCTTCTCCCCATTATGTCTTCACCTGGGAGGAATCCAGCAGGATGAAGGATACCGGATTAAACCGCTATTATGCCACCACCTTTGACGTATGGAAGAACGAGGCGGCAGACATCTACGCGCAGGTTAACGGAGCGTTGAAATATGTGTCCGGAGCCAGAATCATCGGGCATGAGATCTTTGAAAGCGGCGTCAGAAAGATCACTTATGATAACGGCGTGATCCTCTATATCAATTATGATGATGAGATTCAAAAGGCAGACGGCATGGAGATACCTGCCATGTCCTACAAAATGGAGGGGATGTAAATGCAGAAAAAGGGAAAAAAGAAAAAAATGACTCTTCTCCAAAAGCGCAGCATGATGGGATGGCTTTTTATCCTGCCATGGCTGGTGGGGTTCCTGATTTTCTATGTTAGGAGCCTGTTTATGACAGGACAGTTTGCCTTCAGCAGTATGACCATTGACGCTATCAACGGAGGCTACAAGCTGGACTTTGTGGGAATTGAAAATTTCCGTTATGCCTTTATGGTGCATCCCAGCTTTAAGCAGGAGCTGACCAAATCCATCATGGATATGCTGATTGACGTGCCCCTGATTACCTTTTTCAGCCTGTTTATGGCCATGCTGCTGAACAAGAAGTTCCCGGGCAGAACATTGGTGAGGGCGATCTTCTTCTTGCCCATCATCTTAAGCTCCGGAGCTATCACAGATGCCATGGAGCTGAGCATGCAGATGATGAACGGCGGTATTTCATCCCAGGCGGCGGATGCGGCTGCCACAGCCGGCACAACATTGGCCTTTGATGTGGATTATCTGATCGGGATGTTCATGAATTTAGGGCTTCCGGCTTCCATTTTGGATTATATCGTACAGGCGGTGGCCCGAATTAATGACATCATTGCTGCCAGCGGCGTACAGATCATTATCTTTATTGCGGCGCTGCAGTCCATTCCGGGTTCCATGTACGAGGTGGCAAAGATTGAAGGTGCTACGGGCTATGAGACCTTCTGGAAGGTAACCTTCCCTATGGTGATGCCCCATATTATCACCAATGTGGTTTACACCATTGTGGACAGCTTTACGGAGAGTGGTGTGGTGGATCTGGCATACAAGACCACCCTGGAGCAGTTTAATTATGGCCTGGGTTCGGTGTTCAGCCTGGTGTCTACGGTGGTCACCTGTGTAATTCTGATATTGATCTGCGGCTTCATACAGAAGCGGGCGTTTTACTATAACTAGGAAAGGAGGAAAGGAAAATGCAGAAAACATTGGCGCAAAACAATTTTTTGAAAAAAATAAAGGCTTCCGCCCAGGATCCGGATCAGCGCAAAAGTCTGGGAAACGACATTAAAAAAATAGCTCTGGCGCTCTTAAAAGCGGCTATTCTCATAGGCGTAAGCTATGTGATCCTTTCCCCTGTGATCGGAATTTTAGTAAATTCCTTTTCATCCAATACGGATGCCGTGGATCCCATGGTTTTCGTACTGCCCAAGAATCCCACGCTGGAGAGATATTCCCTGGCGGCCCTTCGCCTTGAATATCTGCCTACCATGGCCAGAGATCTGGTATACACGCTGACCCTGACCCTGCTGCAGCTTTTGATCTGCTCCATGGTAGGGTATGGATTTGCCCGGTTTGACTTTCCCTTCAAGAAGCTGCTGTTTGGCTGTGTGGTGGTGATGATTATCATCCCCTCCCACACCATCATGCTTCCGCTGTATCTGTCTTTTCGGGAGTTTAATCCCTTAGGGCTGATTAAGCTGATAACGGGATCAACTATAAATCTGATGGGCACGCCTGTTCCCATGTACATTATGACCCTGCTTGGCTGCGGTGTGCGCTCCGGACTGTATATTTATATTTTCAATCAGTTTTTCCGGGGACTGCCCAAGGAGATCGAAGAGGCGGCTTTGGTGGACGGGGCCGGAGTATGGTACACCTATTTCCGGATTATGTTAAGAAACGCAATGCCTTCTGTTATCACGGTGGCAGTGTTCTCCATCGTGTGGCAGTTTAACGATACTTTTTATGCAAAGTTATTTCTGATCAGTGACGACATTGTGATCAGTAAAAAGATAGCGACACTGCAGTCAGTAATTGCCAA
>CAZAMX010000068.1:5671-9407 GCA_964486095.1 uncultured Acetatifactor sp.
CGTGACGATCCAGGAGCTTTATCTGGACGCCGGTATTATTCTGGTGCTGCTGCCTATCGTACTGATTTATATCTTCCTGCAGAAATACTTTATAGAAGGCGTGGAGAGAAGCGGTATCGTAGGATAAGATAACGGCTCTCTGCCCAAAACATCAACTTACACTTAAAAAGGAGGAATGAAAAAGTTGAAGAAGAAATTATTAGCCTGCCTGCTGGCGGGCACCATGGCACTGTCCATGGCAGCATGCGGCGACGAAAAGACGCCGACTTCCGATTCCGTTCCCAGCGACTCCACACCGGAGAGTGTTCCCGAAAGTACGCCGGAACCTACGCCGGAGGCGCCTGCGACCCCTGTAACAGAGGAAGCAAGCATTGATTTCGAGGATGGAAATATGGGGTTTGTTTCCGTATATTCCAAGCCTGCGGACGCGGCTGAGGTAGAGATGTCCATCGTGGACTTTGGCGGAAGCAAGGCCCTGCAGGTAAAGAATCTGACAGGAAAGGTTCCCTATGTAGCCATTGACGCTACCAGCCTGCTGGGCGCCGACGTGGCAAAGGTGGCCAGTGTGGAATTGAACATCGGCGTATCCTATGAGGACGGCAGCTTTAACGCGGTTTCCGGCAGTCTGATTGCCTGGAGCGGCGAGGACTTAAATGAGACCACCGACGACTGGTCCGTTTATCTGGAGAAAGTGAATCCCAAGAAGCAGACGGCTACTTTGTCCGCGGGAGAAGAGTTTGTGGCGGACGCCGGTAATATGTTGGTGGTACAGCTAAAGACCGATAACGGCGTGGCTGCAGGCGCAGGAAACGCTACTATGTATATTGACAATATTCGTTTCCTGGATGCTTCCGGGAACCTGCTGAAGGCAGACAGCTCCGCAGCCTTTGTGGCAAACGCCATGTTTGAGAGCGGCGGTCCTGATTATGTGAATCTGGCATATCTGGCAAACCCTGTGACCTTTGAGGGCTTTGCATGTACCGGCGGCGGCTGGGGACAAAACGGCTTCGATATGCCGCAGGAGTTCCTGGATGCGCTGGTACCCGGTTCCGTGGTTGAGATTGAATACAGCTCCACTTCCGGTAATATGTGGCTTGTTATGAACCAGTCTGCGGCAGGCTGGAAGAGAGTGGGATGCGGTCCGATCGACGGCGTTGCAGAAGACGGCAGCGATGACTCATCATCCTACTACAACAGCGGCAGAACAGTCTGCCAGATCACCTATGAGCAGCTCTCGGCTGCCTGCGGCGGTGATGCTAGCACCTTCGGTCCCAGTATGCAGTGCGAGTCTGACGGGGACTGGGAGGTATTCTCGGTGAAGGTAGGTCAGGCGTCTCCCTATTATGCACCCCTTGGCAGCGAGGCCGTAGAATTTGAAGGCTTTGCATGCAGCGGCGACGGCTGGGCACAGAACGGTTTTGAAATGCCTCAGGAGATTATTGATGCGCTGGTGCCCGGTACCGTAGTAGAGATCAGCTATGCCTCTGAGAATGGTGATATGTGGCTTGTTATGAATCAGTCTGCGGCAGGCTGGAAGAGAGTAGGCCACAATGAAGGTATTGAAGGGGGAGAAGGCTGGGCTACATTAGTGGACGGAAAGGCTTATATTCCCTATGAGATGCTGGAGACGGTCTGTGGCGGTGATGTATCTACCTTCGGTCCTACCATGCAGTGTGAGGCGTCCGGCAAATGGGAAGTATTCAGTGTTAAAGTCGGTCCTGCTAAGGAATTCAAGATGATGAGAGATCCCGTAGAATTTGAAGGCTTTGCATGCAGCGGCGACGGCTGGGCACAGAACGGCTTTGAAATGCCTCAGGAGATTATTGATGCGCTGGTGCCCGGTACCGTAGTAGAGATCAGCTATGCCTCTGAGAATGGTGATATGTGGCTTGTTATGAATCAGTCTGCGGCAGGCTGGAAGAGAGTAGGCCATAATGAAGGTATTGAAGGGGGAGAAGGCTGGGCAGCATGGAACGGAAGCATCTGCCAGATACCCTATGAGATGCTGGAGACGGTCTGCGGCGGTGACGTATCCACCTTCGGCCCCACTATGCAGTGCGAAGCTTCCGGCGCTTGGGAAGTATTCAACGTAAAGGTCGGCACCGTTCAGTAAGGTAGCTGCGAGTCCATGAAAGATTCGTGAAATGTGCAGGCCGGCCGGGCTTTCGGCTGAGCCGGCCTGCCTAAGAAAAAGGAGGATTTATTCTAAGATGAAGAATATGAAGAAATTTATGGCATTGGGGCTGGCTGCGGCAATGACCCTGTCCATGGCGGCCTGCGGAAATGACAGCCAGGGCAACAGCGGTACTCCCGGCAGCCAGGATAATACCGGAAATTCCGGTAATGCCGGGAACACCGGTGCTTCCGGAGATGTATTCGGTACCGGAGACGGCAGCATTGAGATCGGCTGCTGGTGGGTACAGTATTATGACAGCACCCATTACAAGGGCGGGGATATGACCGTCAATCCTGACTGGGTTACCGCGCAGGCAAAGGATGACGATGACGAAGATACTGCAAAGCAGAAGGAGATCAACCGGAACGTTGCTCAGGCAAAATGGGACAATGTAAAGGCTATTGAAGAGAAGTACGGCGTGACCTTCTCTTGGGAGAATCTGACCTATGCCGGCGTACAGGACTCCATCAATACCTCCATCATTGCAGGCTCTCCTGACTGCGAGGTATATCTGGTAGAGGCACAGATGGCGATTCCCGCACAGATGAACGGTCTGGCAGTTGACTTGAAGACCATTCTGCCTGCGGATGATGATCTGCTTACCGACCAGTCCAACATGGGTTATCTGGACCTGGGCGACGGCAAGGCATGTATCCTGTACACAAAATCAGGACAGAGCAACGTGGAAGGTACCTATCCGCTTGGCTTTAACATGCAGCTTTTGGAAGAGAACAATCTGGAGGATCCCAGAGTTCTTTGGGAAAGAGGCGAGTGGACCTGGGCAAAATTTATTGAGTACTGCCAGGTTCTGACTCAGGATACGGACGGTGACGGACAGGTTGACCAGTTCGGCTACTGCGGGTATGAGCAGGAGACCTTCGAGCAGCTGATGATGTCCAACGGCGCAGACATTGCTTCCGGTACTACGGAGCATCTTTCCTCCACTGCAACCGGCGAGGCACTGCAGATGATGTATGATATGTACAATACCTATAAGTCCGCGGACGGCTACAGCATCTGCTATCCTTACGACTATGAGGGAACTCCCTCCGACAGCATGAGAATCCAGTACTGCCAGAATAACGTAGGCTTCTTCCCTATTGCAGTGTGGATTGCAAACGGCCAGAACAACTATTCTCCCAGCGATGAAAATAACGATTACAGCGCAAAGAATCTGACCTTTGATACCGCATATGTACGCTGGCCCGTAGGCCCTTCCGGAAACAAGGATACCAACCCCGGCAAGAATGCGGCATCCGGTACCGGTTATTACATTATTTCCGCAGGCAGCAAGAACCCCGGCACCGCATACAATGTGCTGTCCGGCTTCTTTAACTGGTACAATGACGATATTTCCTTCCGTGATGACAAGGCAACCCTGAACTGGTGGTATACCGAGAACGCATATACTCCCGAGCTGCAGGAAGAGAACTTTAACGTAATGTTTGATTGTGGTTCCCATTCTACGGTTGACTTCTGGAATGCACTGGCATCTGATATGTATTCTACTGATGCAGGAAACGGTCTCCAGCTTCTGATGAAGGGTGAGATGACTCCCGC
>CAZAMX010000069.1:0-9384 GCA_964486095.1 uncultured Acetatifactor sp.
GCCTGAGGGCATTTCTCGGTGGGGCGGAAGGTTTTCTCCACAACACCGCCGTTTTTTACGTTCTTCAGCTTCGTTCTCACGAAAGCCGCGCCCTTTCCAGGTTTCACGTGCTGGAATTCGATGATCTGATATACATTGTTATCATACTCAATGGTAATACCATTTCTGAAATCACCTGCAGAAATCATATCATATTCCTCCTAATCCTCTTCACAAAATAATTCTTTCTCAGTTTAATATAAATAAAGTCTGATTTCAACTATTTTTTAAAAAAAATTATCATTTTTTACCGTTTGCCGCAGGATATAGTCTATGGCCTCCATATATCCCTCCAGCCCCTTCCCGTAAATCTGCCTGTCGCAGACCGGCGCAGTCACGGAAGTCTTGCGGAATTCCTCCCGTTTTGTAATATCCGAAATATGGATTTCCACCTTGGGAACCGTAATGCTGGCAAGGGCATCCCTGATTGCGTAGCTATAATGGGTATAAGCCCCCGGGTTAATAACGATCCCCTGCGTTCCGTCAAAATATGCCTCCTGTATCCTGTCAATGATGGCGCCCTCGTGATTGCTCTGAAACACGGTAATGCTGCTCCCCGTCTCTTCCCCCTTTTTCTTTATCATCTCCAAAAGATACTGATAATCCTGGCTGCCATATACACTCTTCTCTCTGATTCCGAGAAAATTGATATTAGGGCCGTTGATCACAAGCAGCTTCATTTTTTCCCTCGCCTCCACAATTCTGTTCAAAATATCTTCCATTTCCATTTGATCCGCTTCTATAATAATATCCGCACAGGCTTCATAGGCTTCCCGGCGTTCCGCCAAAAGCCGGCGGATCCTGCTCAAGGGATCCGGACACTGTAAAAGAGGCCGTGTGGAATCCTCTTTTAATCTCTCATATACCGTTTCCGGAGAAACCTTAAGATAGACCACCTGTCCCAGCCGCTTTAAAAGCCGGCGGTTCTCGTCTCTCACCGGCGTGCCGCCCCCTGCGGAATAAATTCTTGTTCCGCCTCTTTTTATCAACTCGCCCAGAAGCTCTGTTTCCAGCTGGCGGAAATATTCTTCCCCGTCATCCGCAAAAATCTCACTGATACTTCTGCCCTCCCGCCGTTCTATCAGCTTATCCGTATCTTCCACCGGCAGGCGCAGCCTGTAGGACAGCTTCACTCCCACAGAGGTTTTCCCACTGCCCATAAATCCGATCAATACCAAACTTTGCTCCTGTCCCATCCTCGCCGTCTCCCCAAAATATTCCTTTCACACTTGCCGGACATGCCGAAGCAGACAAATAAATCTATTCGCCTTTCATACTTTCATCGCCTGTTTCAACGCGCGATACGCCTGTTCCTCCATATCCTTCGTCACTCTCGTTCCCGTCCAGAGCTCATACGCAATGACCCCTTGATACAAAAGCATCTTCAGGCCGTTGCAGGCCTTGCCGCCCGCTTCCCTGGTCAATTCCATGAATCTGGTTCTCACGGGATTAAAGATCAGATCATACCCGGTATGTATCCTCTTATAAAAGTCCCGGTCTTCGATCACCGCCTCATCCACCCGGGGAAACATGCCCACATTGGTGGCCTGAATGGCAAGATAGCGCCGCCCTGCGGAAAGCTTCCCGTAATCGCTCACCGACAATGCCCCGGCTATCTTACTGCCGGCAGCGGCATTGACCTCGTCCGCTATTTCCCGGGCCTTTTCCACGGTCCGATTCATAATCAGAATCTCCGATGCCGTTTCCGCCAGCATAAACGCCACCGCCCGGGCTACTCCTCCGGCCCCCAGGATCAGCACTTTTTCTCCCGCAGTCTCTATGCCGTCTGCTTTCAGGGCTCTTGCCAGGCCGGGCATATCGGTATTATAGCCCTTAAAGCCGCCCTCCGTCCGCACCAGGGTATTCACTGCGCCAATCCGCTCCGCCAGCGGATCTATCTCCTTTAAATAAGGTATCACCTGGCTTTTATAGGGAACCGTTACATTACACCCCAGCAGATTCAGGGCATATGCGCCCTCTACCGCTTTCCCCACAAGCTCCGGCTGCACATGAAACGGCACATAGACCAGATTCTGGCCCATGGCTCCTGCCAGTGTATTATGAATCGCCGGCGACATGGTATGCTCCACCGGATTTCCGATAAGCCCGCAGGTACGGGTACAGCCGTTAATGCTCATGTTTTTTTATATTCCTTCTTTTTTCTTTATGATAAAAATATAATACGATGCACTCCAGCTTCCGCTTCAGCACAATCTGAATCTCTTCCTTAGGATGGATGGGCCTGACAAGGAAATTTAAGATTCCCATCCGTTTTGCTCCCCATACGTCCGTAAACAGCTGGTCCCCCACAAAAAGCGTATTTGACCTGGAAGTCCCCATGCGCTTCATCGCCTTTTCATACCCCGCCCTGCCGGGCTTTCCGGCTTTAAAAATATACGGTACCCCCACCGCGTCACAGAAGCTTTTCACCCGGGGTTCTTTATTATTGGACAAAGCGCAGGCCTGATACCCGATTCCCTTCAGTCTGGTAAACAACGCCGCCGCCCGGGCATCCGCAGGGGCCCCATGCGGGACAAGCGTATTGTCAATATCAAAAATGATTCCTCTGTACCCCTGTTCATACAAGCCCTCATAATCTATATCGTAAGCATTATCCGCCTCGTTGTCCGGAAAAAAACATCGTAACATCCTGCTTTTCGTCCTCTCTGCAAATATTCCAATCACAAAATAATATCCGCCCGGTTCATGGTCTTATTTGCCGCAAAATATCTTTCCTCCCGGGGAATCCACTTATCCAGAAATATCGGCAGGGAATTTTCTCCGTCCCGCTTCTTGATCCGAATACGCTGTTCCAGCGGCTTGACATCACAGAACACCTTAAGATCCATATAATTCCCAAATTTCGGGTGGCAGCTGTAGGTTCCCTCCACAATACGCAGCATGCCTGCAGGTACCCTGCGCACTGCTCCAAACTCCATTTTTTCGCAGTCATAGCACATATACTCAAAACCAACCACATTCCTAAGATCGGGCAGTACTTCTTCTATAAAGCGCTCATAATGAATATTCCCTCCCGGCTCCTTCAGCCTTGCCTCCGTTTTCAGCTCCCCCGGAAGGAAAAAATCATCCATATGAATCAGTCCTGCCCCCGTAATCCGGGCAAGCTCCCTTGCAAACGTCGTCTTACCGGCGGCGCAGCGGCCGTCGATGGCGATAATCTTCACGTCCTTCTGCACTGATTCCAGCGCTTTTAATACTCTCTCAATCCCGCTCTGCAATTCACTCTCATTTATCATACCGCTTCCCCCAGATATACATCACAATATATTTCCTTCCGCTTCGCGTCAAGTATGCGCTCAATCTTTTTTCTCACCGGCTCCACATACAGCAGATCACAGATATAACCGCTGTATCTGCTGTCCTTCATGCCCTCGAATTCCTCCAGCAGCTGATCCAGTGTCTTTCCCTGCCCGTAGGGCCTGCCGATATTATCCGTTGCCGCATCCACGCTGTCCGCAATGCTGATGATATTCACAAAGGGCTGGTTTGCCGTATGTTTTCCCAGGGGATAACCGCCCTTTTCGTTGTACCACAAATGATGCAGCAACGCACAGTCGTGGACACACTCCACCTCTCTGCTCATCTCTCCCTGATAGATTTTGGAAAAATTAGCCGGATGCTCCTTAATGATCTCGAATTCATCGTCTGTCAGACTCCGGGAAGAGTTGGACACATAATCCAGGCAAAAATACTTGCCAATGTCGTGGAACAAAACACACTTCTCCATGAGCTTCATCATTTTTTCCCGATACTCCCGTCCCTCTTCCCATTCGTATCCGCCCACACCGTCCACATACCGGGGATCATGATCCAGTATGTATGACAAAATTGTACTGCTGATCTCCTTTACCATCATGGTATGGACATATAGGGCCTTGTTGGCATATATGGTGGCACTTAACACCGTACTTTGAAAAAAATTAAAATCCACGACGGCAGATGCCGAATTTACAAGCATCAGCAGGCAGTAATTGGTCTGGTAGCTGCCCAGATAACGCTCCATGTCTTTCGCCTTTCCCAGGACATGCTTCACAATTTCCATACTCTTTTTCAAAATATACTTTTCATCATACCGGCTGCACTTGCACAGGTAATCCAGATAATACGAGCTTGCCGTGAACAACGCGGAACACTGCTCAATGGCGTTGTCCTCTTCCCGCGGCTCCATATAATCCTCCAGCCGTTCCAACAGCTCTTCCAGAGTAATCTTCCCCAGATGGTAATCAGCCTCCAAGCAGTAAAGACCGGCAACCACCTTGTCGTAAATCATACTTTGCTGTTCCTTTGACGCCAAAACCCCGCACAGCTCCCCTGACAGCTCTTCAATATAGGGAGCTGCCTGCAGCGGATCAATCAGAGGCTCCTTCGGTACCTTTTTGCTTTTCTGAGCATACGCCGCCCTGCGGCAGGCCTCAAGGGTGAAACCCAGGGTATTTTCCTTGCAGACGATATAATGGCTCCACATAAAGTCATTCCCCTTTTTCCGGCGAACCTCTTCAAGCCACGTGCTTATCTCCTTATATTTCTTCAGCGCAAAGGTCATGTCCCTGCGGTTTATCACACTTAACAGCCAGCAGTTCACAAGAGACTTCTGTGCCGCTTCGGAAAGGCTGTCAAAAATATCCAGGTACTGCTCCGCCATAAGTGAGTACATGCTGCCTGCATTATCGTCCAAATGCTCCTTCATAATAATATCAAAAACAGCACAGTGCTCCAGCATGGTAAGACTCCGCTCTGTATTTCCCACCCTTTGATAATACTGTAACAGCAGCCTGGAAATACGAAGGGCTATAGGTACATCCAGACATTCTCCGCTTTTTTTCAACAGAGTACTCATAAAATCCTGAAGCATCTCTTCTGCACCGGCATCCAGACTTTCCGGAGCCTTTTCGTATTTGAGGATATACTCCCGTATAATCTCATTGTTCTCAGCCTGGATCTTCTTTTTCTCTTTGGAAATCTCTATCAGCCTGCCAACGACTTCTTCCCTCGTCTCATCACCGCTAAAAACCAGATCATCCAGCTTATTGTATTGCTCCAGCAGTTTGTGATAATTTCTGTAATCCATCAGGCCCCACTCCATCCATTGTAACGGTTTTTCCCTGCAGACATGTCTATTTTAACATCCGGCAAAAACTCACGTCAAATCTTTTTTATTTTCCCGCGGGCCCTTCTGCGGGCTGTTGACTTTGGCAGATGCCCGTGGTAAAATCCCACAGGGAAAAGGAAACGTCCCGAAAGGAATGAATGTACTCATGAAAACCTATGAAATGGATTTATGCAGCGGTTCTCTTTGGCAGAAAATTTTTATCTACAGCGTACCGCTGATGTTTTCCAATATTCTGCAGGTTCTGTTCAATATGTCGGATATAGCCGTGGTCGGTAAATTTGCCGGCCCTATTGCGCTGGGCGCCGTTGGCTCCACCAGTATACTGATCACGCTGTTTACCGGCCTGCTCATAGGACTTTCCAGCGGAGTCAATGCACTTACAGCCCTCCACATCGGCTCAAAGGACAATAAAAATCTGCAGGAAACGGTACATACCTCCCTGATCCTGTGCCTTACCACGGGTGTCCTGATTATGACGCTGGCCGTCCTCTTTTCCCGGGGCATTCTTACCGTGATGCACACCAAAGACGAACTGCTCCCTGATGCGGTGCTTTACCTGCGCATTTATCTTCTGGGCACGCCGGCGCTGGCCCTATATAATTTCGGAAATTCCGTTCTCAGCGCTGCCGGAGACACAAAACGCCCGTTATACTACCTTCTCATTTCAGGTGTTATTAATGTATTGCTGAATCTGTTCTTCGTAATCGTATGTAAATGGGGGGTGGCAGGAGTTGCCGCGGCAAGTATTATCTCACAATACCTCTCTGCCATCCTGATTCTGTCCGTGCTGTTCAAAAGCCAGGAGGGCTTTGCCCTTCGTTTCAAGAGCCTTAAATTAAGCCGCGAAAAGACAAAACAAATCCTGCGGATCGGCATTCCTTCCGCATTTCAATACGGGCTCTTTGCCATTGCCAATCTCTTTGTCCAGACCAGTGTGAATTCCTTTGATCACGTAATGGTGGAAGGTAATTCCGCCGCCGCAAATGCCGATCCGCTGGTCTACGACATGATGGCCGCCTTTTACACTGCCTGCTCCAGCTTTATCGCCCAGAATCTGGGCGCCGGGAAAAGGGACCGAATTCTGAAAAGCTTCTTCCTGTGCCTGCTCTACTCCTTTATCACCGGATTGTGCATCGGCATTTTATTTTATGTATTCCGTTATCCCTTTCTCGCTCTTTTCACCAATGACAACGCCGTTACGGAGGCAGGAATATACCGTCTGTCGGTTATGGCTCTTTCCTATTCCGTCTCGGCCTTCATGGATTGCTCCATTGCCGCTTCCAGAGGCCTTGGAAAGAGTATCCTTCCCACAATCATCGTCATCATGGGCTCATGCGTATTCCGTATTGTCTGGATTTACACTGTATTTGCCCATTTTAAGACCATACAGTCGCTGTATCTGCTGTATGTATTTTCCTGGCTGATCACTGCTGTAGCAGAAATCATCTATTTTGCCATCGCCTACCGAAAAACTTCGGCACAGCTTGGCATCACATCAGCGGCGCAATAAATTTCATCACACTGCCGGCCAGCTTATAGCTTCCTTTTTCCTTGCGGATACTCTCCGGCGTAACCTGGCAGCACTTAGCAAGGGTATCCTGAAAATCTTTTTCAATATCCCGGATGCAGCCGCACCGGTACAGAAACGTTCCGCACTCAAAATGATGATAAAGGCTCCTGTAATCCAGATTGATCGTCCCTACCACCGCTTTTATGTCATCGCTGACAAAGACCTTTGCGTGGACAAAGCCCGGCGTGTATTCATAAATTTTCACCCCCGCCTTTATCAACACCTGATAGTGAGATTTTGCAAGAGCATACGCCGCCTTCTTGTCCGGAATGCCGGGCAGAATCAGCTTTACATCCACGCCCCGTTCTGCCGCGTATTTCAGCGCGGCCTCCATCTCACCGTCAAGGATTAAATAGGGCGTCATAATATGCACATACTCATTGGCACGGTTCAATATATCCATGTAAACCGTTTCACCTGCCTTGTCTTCATCCAGCGGACAGTCCCCATAAGGCATACAATAACCGTCCCCATGCGCCCGACAATCCCCGGCATCCTTCAGATAAGGCAGAAATTCCGGCGATTTTTCATCAAGATTCCACATCTGCAGAAACATCAGGGTAAAGCTTTTCACCGCCGCCCCCTTAACCATCAGTGCCGTATCCTTCCAATGGCCGAATCGTTTCACTCTGTTTATATATTCGTCCGCCAGATTAATACCGCCGTTAAAAGCAACCCTGCCGTCTATCACCAATATTTTCCGGTGATCCCTGTAATTATAATGAGAAGACACAATCGGCATAATGGGAGAAAACGCCTTTGCCTTTATACCGTGCTTTGCAAGACGTCTGGTATAGTCAGAGGGCAGCAAAGACACCTCGCACATTCCGTCATACATCACCCGGACATCCAGCCCTGCCTTTGCCTTTTCAATCAGTATATCCAGAACCCTGCCCCACATATACCCTTCGGCTATGATGAAGTATTCCATAAAAATAAACTTTTCTGCCTTTTTTAATTCCTCCAGCAGTGCTGCAAATTTTTTCTCACCCACCGGAAAATAAATAACATCCGTTTGGTCAAAAACCGGAAAGCATCCGTTCCTGTTCAAATATTCAGACAGTGCCGCCACACCGGAGCCGTCTTCTTTCACCTGACAGATCACATCCTCCGGCTGTGCAATGGCCTCCTTCGTATCTTCAATCAGTTTGCGGACACGCTTCTTTATCCTGCCCTGCCCGGAATTGGTTTTGGTGAAAAACAAAAAACAGGCAGAAGGCAGAGGGAACACAGCGATCATAAACATCCAGGTCAGCTTGACCGTTGCATCCATGTCACAGTTAAACAGATAAATTACCATCAACAGGGTAAATACGCCCATGATCGCTGAAAGATACGTCAGATATTCCTTCAGCCACCAATAAACGCCGACATACAGAGCAACCTGCAGAATCAACAGCAGGACTATAAACAGAAAACGGCTGAACAAAAGCGGCAGTAAACCTTTCTTTTTAGGCTTTGCCAGCCGAACTACGTTATCGTTGTCCACGGTTTGATCCTCCTTTGTACATTTTCCCTTTGCTTCGCAAAAAATCCCCCGCCATCTTACTCAGCAATCAAGCTCTATACTGTCTCCCTGCTTCGCTTTTCTGGCAATTTTAAACAGGGTTCCGTCTTTTTTCGTGATGCTGGTTTTCTTATTTTCATGGCGTCCGCATAGTTCCAGACTGACTTGTCCTTTTTCAATATATGGATGTCTTAAAATTCTTGCCTTGGCACCGGAGAGTTCTTCCTTCACGAAAGCCATATAGGAATATTTCTCGTCTTCATACGCAGCATCCGCTTCTTTTAATAACTTATGTATTTTACTTCTTTGCACACGACAGGTAAAATGACACCAGTCCTCTTCACTGATTCTGCAGGCCCCCATATGCGGACAGGGAGCCAAAACATAACCGCCTTTACTTAAGATATAACTGCGGGCTTCCTTTATAACTCCAAATCCGGCCGGAGTTCCGGGCTCTACGATCAACAGCATCTTTTCCGCCGCATTCCATAGATTTTCCAGCACCCTCCGGCGGTCTTCTCTTGCTATTTCGTTTATAACATAAGAAGAAACCACCAGATCGGCTGAAACGGCAATCTCACTGCCGGTCAGATCCGCGCTGATCCATTTCGCATTGACAAGCTCATCACTGCCTTCGTTCATAAGCAGTTCACCCACCTGACGCATGGCCTTTTCCCGCTCCAGACATGTCACCTGCCTGATGGGGAGTACATTGGCAATCGCCCAGGCCGCCGCTCCGGTTCCTGCTCCCACATCCAATAATGATTCTATCTCTCCCGCAAAATATTCCAGCGCATACTGAATGGCATCTGTAACGGCACCGAAGGTTGCCGGCAGACGAACTAAAGAATAGACAACCGCTTCTATATCCTGTGACAATAATTTCTTTCCTTCGCCGCTTTCCTTTCTATAACGCTCGCTTAATTCCCGAGATACCTTTTTCAATTGCGCCTGCTTATAGCCCTCGATCAATTTTTCCGTGGCAGTTCTTAATTCAATAGGTAAATCCTTGCCGTAACGATTCAAAATCTACTTCCTCTCCGGATCCACATCAGTCCTGATCCCAACCACCTTCAACCTCTTTCATTTTATTTTCCAATGTTTCTTCGAGTACGGCAAAAGCCGGAATAAAGCTAT
>CAZAMX010000070.1:0-9171 GCA_964486095.1 uncultured Acetatifactor sp.
TGCCGCATCCTCCTGCCCCCGGTACCAGAGCCTGCTTCCGTGTTTATCATATAAGCCGTTCATGAACTGCAGCAGCTCGTCCATGGTGCGTATTTCCTGAATCAGCATTTTTTTCACGCTTTCCGTTATGCCGTTAAAAGGGGCGCTGCCCAGCTCCTAAGACGGCATGAACAATTATCAAAGTGATTATAGCACAAAAGCCATACAGCAAACAACGAAAATTTCACGGAGGCATTTTACGGCCGTGAAAATACACCGGTGCGGGATATTGATTTCTGTGTGATCCTGTCAAATGCGCTGGACAACGGGATCCGGGCCTGCAGAGAAATGGAGGATGAAAAAGATAAATATATCCGCGTGACAGGGCGCATACAGGGAGATCTTATTTTCATGGAAATAGAAAACAGCTTTTCGGGGAGGGCTATGCTCAGAGAAGGGACAGGCCTGGCGAATATAAAGGCCGCAGCGGGAAAATACCATGGGGCGGTGAGCATAAAGACGGAAGGAAAGGTTTTTCTTTTAAGCGTGCTGTTAATCATCCCACAGCAGCCGGGGAACATCTCACGGCAAAACGGTTGATTTGACCTATAAAGCAGACGAAAATGAAGCTGGAGGGCAGGCAGCCGTTGAGTGTCCGGGCGGATGTTCGGCCGGCTTTTTGCACGGTCATTTGACGCACTGCCTGCGAAAATAAAAAACAGGAGGCGGTTTTTATGTCAATGGAAATCAACGGAGGATATGGCTGCACTGCGGCCGATTATGCGGAGCAGAGAAAGTACGGGTTAAGGGCGGAGCAGGATGATGAAGCCAAACAAAAGGAGGAAGTAAAAAAGGCAGAGGATACCGGGAAGGAGACCTCCGGCCAGATGTCCGAGCCGCGGGACGAATACATCAGCAGCGAAAAAACGAGCAGAAAGTCCGTCGGATTGTACCGGGTGGGCCAGGACGAGAACGGTAACCGGAAAATCTATTTTGATGACCCGGGCAAGGCGGCACGTACGGAGGGAAAAGAAGCACCGAAAGCGGAAGAGGACGCTGGGGCTGCAGACGGCAGGGAGCCTGAGACAGACGTATGTGTCGGCAATACAGACCGGGTTGACGGGGAGATCAGAAAGCTGAAAGAAAAGAAGCAGCAGTTGGAACAGCAGATGCAGTCTGCTGCCGGCGATGAAAAGAAAGTCAGGGAGCTGGAGAGAAAGCTGGCGCAGGTTATGCAGGAACTAGGCCGGAAGGACAATGATACTTACAGGCTGCAGCATACGGTTTTTTCCTAAAACTGCGGTGAGCAGGGGCTTGACGAAAGTATAACGCTATGTTATATTGTTGATGTCAACATCTTGTTATACATTAGGAGGAACCGAGTATGATTCAGCAACTATCCGATGCCGAACTTGAAATTATGCAAATCGTATGGGGGAACCCGGAAGAGGTGACGCTGTTTCCTTATATTATGGATGGGCTGGCAGCCAGGGGCAAGCCGTGTCAGAAGAATACCCTGATTGTACTTTTGTCACGGCTGATGAACAAGGGCTTTTTGAGCGCCAGGAAAATCGGACGCCGCAACGAATACACCACGCTTGTTACGGAAACGGAGTATCAGACAGCACAGACGAAAAATTTTCTGAACAAGATTTATGAGGGCAGTGCAAAAGGTTTGGTTTCCAACCTGATTATGGGTGACCTGCTGACAGACGAGGAATACGAGGACTTAAAAAAGCTGCTGGAGAAAGGGAAAGAGAAACAATGAACGCAGTTTTGAAAATCTTCTTGTCTATGTCCGTTTCTGGCGGTTTACTTATTCTGGTTTTGCTTTTGGGCAAGCACTTCTGGCAAGACAAAATCAGTCGTCAGTGGCAGTATTACATTTGGCTGGTTGTCGTTTTGCGGCTGCTGCTTCCGTTCGGGCCGGAAGTGAACTTGCTGGGGAAAAGCTATCAGGCGGTCGATCAGGTAATCACTCAGGCCGCCCCTTTGCCGTCACAGCGACCTGCGATAAACCCTTCGGGAAATATTCTTGTTCCTGCTGTAGATTTGGAGCAAAACAATGAAAATGTAAATAGTCTGTCAGAGGATTTGACAGCTGTCCGTCCGCTGCAAGATATTGGGACATTGTTTATCAATCATGTCTGGCTGGCTTGGCTGGTGGTCGTGCTGGGGCTGCTGATACGAAAAATAACTATCTATCAGGGCTTTATGCGTTATATCCATGCTGGATTGACCCCGGTTTCTAACATTGAATTATTAGACCGGCTCTCAATTGTGGCGGAGCAGGCAGGCATCAAAAAGCCGATAGAACTATGTATCAATCCGCTAATTTCCTCGCCGCTGTTGATCGGCTTTTTCCGCCCCTGTATCGTATTGCCAAATGCGGACATTGCCGATAAGGATTTTCAGTATATCGTCCTGCACGAACTGACGCACTACAAGCGGCTGGATATGTTTTATAAATGGCTGGTACAGATTACCGTCTGTCTGCATTGGTTTAATCCCCTTGTGCATCTTATGAGCCGGAAGATTGCCAAGGCTTGTGAGTTTTCCTGCGATGAAGCTGTCCTTACGAAAACAGGGAGCAACAGCGCAGCGGATTACGGGAAAACTTTGCTTGATGCTATGGCGGCAGTTGGGAAATACAGAGAAAATCTCGGTGCTGTCACTTTAAGCGAAAACAAACGGCTATTGAAAGAAAGGTTAGGTGCAATTATGAATTTCAAGAGGAAGACAAGAGCAGCACGGCTTTTGACTGGTGCGCTGACTTTATGTATGATTCTGGGCGCAGCTTTCGTTGGCGTTTACCCTGTTGCCGCCGCGTCCAATCATTTATCCGGCAAGCCGCCAGTGTCCGGGAAGCAACACTCCACACAGGTTGGAACCAGCGAACAGAGCGACAAGGACTATGCCTCCCAGGCAGAACGGGAGGTAACGGAGCTGTTGGGAAATATGAGCGATGATGACGATTGGCAGGAAAATGTTGGGGGTAGGGTTTGGTATCCCCAACTTATTCCCGTCAATTATGAAACGATGGCAGACGGAGAGATCATTTGGCTGGGAGAATACACGTTGTCCGAAGGGGACAGGATTTGGTATCATGTTTTAGCGGAAACAGGAAACGGTTTACAGGTTGGCTTTACCGAGCCAGGGGACACCGATTTGAGTACGACCTATTACTCGGTAGCAAACTTACGCCAGGAAGGGGTAACGCTGGAATGTACATCCAGTTTTACCTTTGGGTCGCCGGTAAAGCCCGGAACCTATAGTTTGTTCCTCCGAGCAACAGACGGTGCTTTAGGAAATGTAAAGGGTGATATTTCTATTGGATTTATAGCAGACGCATCTTGGCTTCCTTGATTGCCAAAGCAACGGCATAATAAAAAATGTTGTTTCGGCGGCTGGTATCCGTGCGTCCAAACAAAATAACAAGCAGTCCTGCGGCGGTTTTGAATCATCAAGTTTCAAGCCGCCGCTTTTTCGAGGTTGTCAAGATCTTTGTTTTTCAGTATAATGCAATCAGCTCTATGAATCAATAAAAATACCGCGGCAAAGGGACGCTGTATCACCTTTGCAGAATAAGAGGAATTATGAAGAAGCATTATTTTAAGGTCACATGCAGTCTGATTTGCGCGGCCATGCTGGCTGTGACGGGGTGCGGCGGTCCCGGGGACGGGGCAGATGATACCGGCATTTTTGCAGAACGCGGGAAGGACACGGAAGTATCGGGCGGGAAGGGCACGGAAGAGTTGGGAGTACCGGGTGAAAAAGAGTCAGAAACGGATACTCCTGCGGGGCCCGCACTTTATGGGGAAGCCGGGCAGCTTGCGGTTTATGATCCGGACCGGGCGCATTATGGTCTGAAGATTCAGGCGGACGAAGAAGTCCATGAGATCAGTGATCTGCTTTACGGCATCTTTTTTGAGGACATAAACTTTGCTGCGGACGGGGGCCTGTACGCGGAAATGGTGCAGAATCGTTCTTTTGAGTTCACTTCATTGGCGCAGGGAAATGAAAAGCATTCCTGGCGGGATGTGGGGGAGATTTCGGCAAATGTTGTGATTGACGACCCGGAGGGGGCATTAAACTGTAATAATACAAATTATATGGTGTTGACCAATAACACACAGGATGCGCCGGCAGGAATTGCAAACAGAGGATTTCTGGAAGGTATGGCGGTGGAAGCAGGTAAGAGCTATCGCTGCAGTGTCTGGGCAAAAGGGCTGGAAGACTATGACGGAGGGATTGAGCTTGCAATCATTGAGAACGGAGAAAGCATAGGTGAAGCGGCTATTTCCGAATTGACCGGCGAATGGCAGCAGTATGAGGTCTTGATGAAGCCTGTACGCTCGGCTTATAAGAATGTGGAGCTGCAGCTGACTATCGGTCCTGGCAGCGTGGCGGTGGATATGGTATCTTTGTTCCCCACAGACACTTATAAAGGCAGAGAAAACGGGCTGCGGGCGGATCTGGCGGAAAAGCTGGAGGCTCTGCAGCCGAAATTTCTGCGTTTTCCCGGAGGCTGTGTGGTGGAGGGCGTGAGCCTGGAGCTGGCTTATGACTGGAAGGATTCTATTGGGGTGGACCAGGCGGGGGAGCCCTTATATTTCAACGGCACTTATGGGGACGCAGCGGCCAGAAAGCAGGGACAGAATATCTGGACCAATGAAAATACCTCCAGTGACCGCTATCCCTCGTATATGACCTATGGCTTGGGATTTTATGAGTTCTTTCTGCTGGCGGAGGACTTAGGCGCGGTGGGAGTGCCTGTGGTCAACTGTGGGTTGTGCTGTCAGGGACAGAGCAGCGGCAGGGGAAAAGCGGTGGGGACTCCGGAATTTCAGGAATATATTCAGGACGCTCTGGATCTGGTGGAATTCTGTCGGGGCGGAGCGGATACCAAGTGGGGGGCAGTCCGCACGGCCATGGGCCATGAAGAGCCCTTTGCCTTAAAATACGTGGGCATCGGCAATGAGCAGTGGGGAGCAGATTTTTACGCTCATTATGAGGCTTTTGTGGAAGCCTTTGCCCAGGCAAGGCAGGAAAATCCCGAAATGTACGGGGATATTGAGCTGATGTTTACCGCAGGGGTGGACGACGGCGACAGCGGCATGGATTACATGCCGGCCTATCAGGAGGCAGCCCGTTATCTGGCGGAGCATCCAGGCATGGGGGTGGAGGAATTTGCAGGGGCGATTGACCACCATTATTATAATGCACCCAATTGGTTCCTGGAGCATACGGATTATTACGATGAAGCAAATTATAGCAGAGATGTAAATACCATGACGGACACCCGTTTTGGGGGCGGAATGAAGGTATTTTTGGGAGAGTATGCGGCTCAGTCCAATACCTTGAAGGCGGCGCTTGCGGAGGCGGCGTATATGACAGGGCTGGAGCGTAACGGGGACATTGTGGTGATGGCGGCTTATGCCCCGCTTTTTGGCAATATTACGGCCACTCACTGGGCGCCGGACCTGATCTGGTTCAATAATCATCAGGTTACACCTTCCATTAACTATTATATCCAGCAGATTTTTTCCAGGAATGCGGGGACGATGCTGCTGTCTTCAGAACTTACCGGAGCGGAAGAGCCTGTAGAAGGGCTGCACGGAGCCGTGGGCGTGGGCACCTGGAACACCAGAGCTACCTATTCCGATCTAAAGATTATCGACAATGAGACAGGAGAGGTTTTGGGCGAGGATGCCTTTGAAGAGGATGATTTCGCGGAGAACTGGATCAACGCCTCGGACGGCAGGTGGAAAATGGAAGGGGGCAGGTTAATTCAGAGCAATTCCAGCACCAATACGGCACGCTATTCCAACATCGGCACTGTTGCTTACTTTGGCAGCGCTGACTGGAAAAATTATACCATGACGGTCACGGCGAAAAAGGACGGGGGCGCCGAGGGCTTTTTGATCCCGTTTGCGGTATGTGATACAAATAATAATTATTTCTGGAATATCGGCGGCTGGAACAATACGGTGTCCTGCCTGCAGCAGGTCAGCGACGGGGCAAAATCAGACCGGGTTTCCGGGACGGTGAAGGATTGTATAATCAAAAGCGGGCAGGAGTATCAGCTGAAGCTGGTGGTGACGGAAGGTAATGTAAAGTGCTATATTGACGACGAATTATACATAGATTACAATATCAGCGAAAATAAGCGTTACGAAAGTTATCAGGTGGTGAGTACAGACGATACCGGAGATATTATCATCAAGCTGGTGAATGTGACCGGGCAGGCCAGGACCTTTGCCATAGATATAGCGGGGGCCCGGGAGCTTGCGGATACCGCTGTAGTGGAGCAGGCGGCGGGAGACAGTCTGACTGATGACAATATTCTGGGCCGGAAAGAGGCGGTGACAATTATGTCATCAGAGCTTTCCGGCATTACGGAGCAGTTTAATTATACGGTGCCTGAATATTCCGTGACAGTGCTGCGGATCGGCAGGGTATCAGGCAGATAACTTTAGCGGATGAATTTTCGCAGAAAGCAGCAGCTTGGAATTCATGGATAACTGTCTGCGGCAGCAAAATTGTGAAGTGAGGATAACAATGATAAAAGCAGTCTGGATTTTATTAGGAATCGTGGCGGTGCTGTTGGGAATGGCGCTCATTTATATTTTATTTCTGTTGGTGTGTGACCTGCTGGTGGATCCGAAAAAGGAATACGATCATTGTGACAAGTTCTATTTCAAGGTATTGAACAGCGCCGCCTTCTGCAGCTTTATTCTGGCCAGGCTTAAGATCAGACTGGAAGGAGCGGAAAAGGTGCCATGGGATCGGCGGTTTCTGCTGGTGAGCAACCATTGTTCCAATTTTGACCCTATCATTACCTGGTATCTTCTGAGAAAAAATAATATGGCGTTTGTGTCAAAAAAGGAAAATTTTAAGGTTCCGTT
Source organism: uncultured Acetatifactor sp. (assembly GCA_964486095.1). Lineage (GTDB taxonomy): Bacteria > Bacillota > Clostridia > Lachnospirales > Lachnospiraceae > Acetatifactor. Next base: position 6,888 of record CAZAMX010000070.1, read on the forward strand.
GTTTGGCAGGATGATCCGCAAGTGTGCTTTCCTGGAGATTGACAGAAAGGATCCCAAGGAATCCGTGAGGACGCTGATGAAAGCCGCGGATCTGATCAAGCGGGACGAGGCGTCCGTGGGTGTTTATCCTGAAGGTACCCGGAACAGGACGCCGGAGAACGGGCTGCTTCCCTTTCACAACGGCGTTTTCAAGATAGCCCAGATGGCGAAGGCACCGGTGGTGGTGGCTGTACTGCATGGCACGGATCAAATCCATAAGCATTACCCCTGGCGGCGGACAAAAATCTGTCTGGAGATATTGGAGGTGATACCTGCTGAGGAAATTGTGGGCGTACGAACCGCCGAGATCGGAGAGCGGGTGGCAAAGCTGCTGGCGCCAGGGAATATCTCAAGCTGACTTGAAAAGTGTAGTTTACAAAAATTGGGTTATGACGGCTGTGCCGGCATGTTTGAAATATCCTCTTTTGGAGATACTGTCTGTCAAAGGAGGTATTTTTATGGAAGATGATACAATTAAGCTTCTGCGGGAGTGCAACGCGGGGATCAAAATGGGAGTATCCACATTAGACGATGTGATGGAGCATGTGCAGGAGGATTCTCTGCGTAATCTGCTGGCAAAGAGTAAGGAAACGCATACACGCCTGGGCAATACCACCCATGAGTATTTGAAGGAATATCATGATACAGGCAAGGAGCCGGCCATGATGGCGAAGGTGATGTCCAAGATGAAGACTAACATGAAGCTGGATGATGAAGGGCCGGACAGCACCGTGGCCGATCTGGTGACGGACGGCTGCAACATGGGGATCAAAAGTATTTACAAATATATGAACCAGTATCCGGCGGCGGAGGATAAAGTCAGGAAGCTTGCCAGACAGGTGGCAGAAGCGGAGGAAACTCTGGTGAAGGACCTGCGGGAGTATCTGTAAGGGCATGCAAGGCTGAATGGATACTGAACGCTTGCTCATTTCCCCGAAAAAATGTTTGACAAAGATTCCAAAAAATGTATACTGAAATCATAAAGGGAGTAGCTGGCATGGAATAAATCCATGTTTACCTGGCCGTCAGTACGATCCTTTTTGGATCCGGCTTGTAATGAAATAGCGAGACTTTACTGTTATAGAATGGCGGTAAGGTCTCTATTTTTTCACTTCGCCGGAAAACTAAAAAGGAGGTATTTTTGATGGAAACTATTTTTTGGGTGCTGATTTTGGCAGCAGGGCTTGCCCTGCTCGTAAAAGGTGCGGATCTGTTTGTAAACGGGGCAAGCGAGCTTGCGGTAAAGCTGGGAATATCCCAGCTGGTGATCGGACTTACCGTGGTGGCTATGGGCACAAGCATGCCGGAGGCAGCAGTGAGTATTTCCGCTGTGATCAAGGGGAATGCGGATATTACTATCGGAAACGTTGTGGGAAGTAATATTTTGAATATCCTGATTATTCTTGGCCTTTCGTCGGTCATAACTCCGCTGGCAGTAGGAAAAAGCACGATACGGTATGAGCTGCCTTTTCTTACCGGAGTGAGTATGTTGCTGTTTTTGCAGGGACTTGACGGAGAAATAGGGTTTGGGGACGGTATTGTCCAGGTGGTTCTGTTTTGCCTGTATTTGATTTATCTGTTTGCGCAGGCTAAGAAGAGTCCGGAGGCAGACGGGAAAAAATCTGCAAATGAGAATGGCCGGAAGGTCTGGCAGATGATACTGTTTTGTATCCTGGGGCTGGCAATGACGATTGCAGGCAGCAGCCTGGCGGTGGATGCTGCCAGTGAGATAGCTCTTAAGCTTGGGATGAGTCAGCGCTTCATTGGGCTGACCATCGTGGCCCTGGGCACCTCCCTTCCCGAGCTTGTAACTTCTGTTACTGCTGCCAGGAAAGGAAAGCCGGATATTGCCGTTGGAAACATTGTAGGAAGCAACATCTTTAATATTTTGTTTGTGGTGGGAATTTCCGCCTTGATCCATCCTGTTGAATTTGCAGAGGATTTTTACTTTGACAGCATAGTCTCCGCAGCGGCGGCACTGCTGCTGATCTTATTCTGTGCAAAAAATAAAAATTTGAAACGCTGGCAGGGAGCATCGATGCTGGCGTTATACGGGCTGTATTTTCTGGCAATCCTGTAAGAAAAATGAAAGAGGGGAGCAAAAAATGAATATTACCGAGATTACATTATTTGTAGTCAGTCTGCTGGCGGGGACGGGGGTATTTTTGGTGGGGGTCCACCTGCTCACCTCAAATATTGAACAGCTTGCCACAGGACAAATAAAGAGTCTGTTTGGGAAAACAGC
>CAZAMX010000071.1:0-9162 GCA_964486095.1 uncultured Acetatifactor sp.
GCATGATGTGAAGGACTGGAGCAGGTACCTGTTGGCATTCCACGGACTGCAAAAATATCTTAAAGATACCATTGTCAGCGGGGAAGTCCATATGCGCAAGCCGGAAAACCGAATTTTTGTCTATTCGCTCAGACATTTGCACTGCAGACCCCGTGAATGTATCTTTGTGGATAACAGCGTCCGGAACTTAAATGCGGCACAGGAGGCAGGACTGGAGACAGTTCTGTTTAACCGGGATCATGAGGCTTATTCCGGCAATATAGTAAACAATTTTCAGGAACTGGGCAGCTTTTTGAAGGAAAAAATGGAGGTGTTGAAGTTATGAAGGATAATGATAGCTTTTCGGTAGGCTGTATTGTAAAAAAAGGAACACAGGTTCTGCTCGTGCGGCATACTTATGGCGGTGCAAACGGCAAGCTGCTGATTCCCGGCGGCTTCTGTCATGAGAATGAACTGCCGGAGGAAGCTGCCGTACGAGAAGTTTTTGAGGAAACAGGCATTACTGCAGAAGTCAAACGTATGGCAGGTATCCGCTGCGAAAGAAACTCCTGGTATCTTTTATTGGAAATGGACTATATTGACGGGACTCCGGTAAGTGATATGTGCGAAAACAGTGAAGCTTTATTCTGCGAAATATCAGATGCTCTCTCTCGAAGCGACTGCACGGAAATGACAAAGTTCGCACTCAGAAAAGTTCTGAATGATCCTGCAAACTATTTTTATGCTGATCCGGAATACAAAAAGCACAAGGGAGATAATTATACGCTTTATATTTGAGATGGCGTATTCTCACCGGCCCGCACTATTGACAATCTCCAGTCCTCATGCTAGGGTAAAAAAGAAGCAGCCTGCATGGCAGAAAACTACGGACCCCGATCTGGAGGTATTCAAATGAAGGACAAACGCTATCGGAAATTCTATCTTTTCTCTCTGGCAGGCATTATAACCGTTTCCGCCTATCCCATATACATGGGGATCCTGGCAGTGGGCGAAATGCTGCGAAACGGTGCCGTCCCGCTGGAGCGCTATCCGAAGTACATCATTCCTTACACGCCGATTTCCATAGCCCTGATCTTTGGAGTATTGCTGCTTCCCCTTTTTCAGAAGCCGGGAAAAAGGCTGGATTTTATTTGCGGCGCTGTCTTTTCTGTGGGTATCTTTTTCATCTTCGAAAGACTGATGGAAACAAAAATACTGGTCCAGACAACAGACATCGTTCCCCTGGAAGGCTGGCAGATGTCGCTGTGCATGGTGCCTCCTGAACTGTACCGGACCAGGACCTGGGAAGCGGTGGATGTCCTGCTGGGCGGATACAGCCCTGCCTTTAAGCTCCATTTTTACCTGATTTCCGTGATTTTGATCCTGTCCCTGCTCAATTCCTTTTACGGCTTTGCCAAAATGATCCGCTCCGGAGACTACACCCGGAAAAAGATACTTATTCTCCAGACGATTTCCGCCCTTGCCTTTCTGGGAATGTGCATCTGGGCCTGCTTTACGTCCTTTTACCGCGGGGGCGAACTCACCGTTTCTGCCCTGTCTGCCCTGTTGATGTCCGTCTTTTTCGCCCTACTGGGCGTTACCGTGGGCGTCTTTGCCGGTTCTTTTACCCTGGGGAAAGACAAAAAGGCGGCAGTCCTGCTGCCTGCCCTCTTCTCTTCCCTGACCACTCTGCTCATGTATATCGGAGAAATGATCCTCTTAAACGGCAATCTGTATCGTTTCGGCACCGGCTTTCTTTTCGACGGGCTTGGCAGAATCGTGCTTGCCCCCGTGGACCTGGCACTCATTTTGATTTCCGGTATGATTACGGCTCTGCTCTGTACCGCTGTAAACGGGAAGCGAAAAGCATAGCATTTCCGGCACTTTTTGTCTTTACCATAAACAGCGAATTGCCGGACATTCATGGCTTCCTGTTATTCTCCCGCAGATATTCCTCCCATACCCCAGGGAACCTGTTCCTTACAAACACCGCATAAGAGCAGTCAGGAGTCCTGACCATCTCTTTTTCTTTCAGATATGCCTTGATCATAGAGTACCATCTGCCCAACTCCTGCTCCGATTTCTCTTCGAACCGCCCGATCCGCATTTTCCCCTGCTCCACATATTTTAAAAACAATTCATATGCGTTCCCCACTTCAAGGCAGCCGGTCACCTCCACCGGCTCTGCAGCAAGTCTTGCACAAGGGATGTTTTTAAATGGTATCACCTGGTTCTCTCCTGCTTCCACCTCATAAATATATCCCCTGACCCCCTCTGATACCTGCCTGAGGGCGCCTGGGTACAACTCATGATAAACAGGTATGCTGCCGCTTTGATCAAATCCATACGGGAACCAATAATAGGGCTTTTCCACGGCATTACATAAATAAAACGCCGCCACCACACTGATGGTTGATAAATAAACGTAGGGGCGGTCATGGTCCGCCTGCCTTGGCTCTAAGACCATGATCCCCCCAATATTACTTCCATGATACAGTTTCATGCAGCCTCCCTCTAAATTCCCTTTTCCCTTCTGTGAGCCTATGATAACAGCTGCCGGCACCGGCTTTTATGCCCTTCTGTCAAACATGGAGGTTTCGCCGTATTCCCCCATATTTACAAACGTATATTTATCGTTATGCGGGAATAACAGCTCCATATACAGATTCCCCAGCAGGTTTTTCACTCTATCCGCATCCACATCCGCCACAGGAAAGTCATTTGCCTCCAGACGCTTTAAATTTCTTAAAACCTTTTCTATTGTCTGCCATTCGGAAAGCGCCGGCACCGGTTCATCCTTAACCGCTTTACCGGTGTCCGGCTCCATAACAGGCTTTACCGCCGGAACATTGTAAACAACATTTCGGCAGGTTTTTTCAAAGCACTCCGGGTCATACTTGGCCAGATAGCCAAGATCATCCATGGTCAGTACTTTTTTATGGTATATTTTAAGATATATATTGATCAGACGAGTATCCTTTGCCATAGCCCTCCCCCGCTTTCTCCTGGTCGGTAAAAACCTTTCCGCAGCATTCTAAGATCATACTGTCTGATATATTTCGACAATTTGCATTACTGTCTGTTTATTTCATTATACACAATCCCCTGCCAGATTACAATATGCTAAACATTTAAATCCTTCTTGTAAATTTCCAATTCATATCGTTCTCCGCTGCGCTGATCTGTTTTCTGCTCCGAATACTGATAAACAAACCCACAGGATACTGCCAATGCCTTGGACGCAAGATTACCTGCACGTGTAGAATAACGAAATTCCAGCCCGCCCAAAGAAATGCAATACTCCGTCAACAGCTGCAAAATCTGTTTTCCATATCCCTTTCCCACATACTCCGGGCCAAGGGCAATACCAGTATCCTCATAAATATGCGGCCTGATTTCCTCTATTCCCGCAAAGCCAACAGCCTGTCCGCTTGCCTTCTCATACACCAGCCAGGCATCATGATTTTCCTGCCAGGCAATGCTCCTCTTGATCCGCTCCCTGGCTCCCTCTTCGTCTGTGGTCACTTTCCACAACATATATTTTGCTGTCTCCGGCCTTGACCAGACATTGCGGTAGATGGATTCCCAGTCCTCATACTTTGCCTTTCCCAATAAAAGATCTTTGGTTTCCATTGTTATTCCTCTTTTTCCGCTGCATAATCTATACCGCTAAATAAATCATCAAATGTAATTTTAACATTTGGGAAATGTACAATCCTTAGATCATCTTTGTTGTTCTCCGTAATCGTGCAAAAAGGATAATACTTTGGTTCGTCCTTTTCATAATCAAGAACATATATTTCCATCATCTACAATCAAAAAAGTGGCATAAAATCTGAACCTTCAGCTCAAATTTACACCACTTATTTCCTGCGGAAGATGGGTTATGATTGATGCTGCTGTTATGCCAATTTATGCAGCTTTTCGCTGTGTTCCCGGATCACGCTTTTCATAACGTCAATATCGGCCTGCATTGCTTCAATTTGTTCAATTCCTGTCTGGTATCGCTTATATGTACTTGTATAACACGCTTCAATATTTTGCAATCGTGGCAGTATGTCATTTTCTTGAGTAAGTTCAATTTTTTTAAGTCTGTCATTTACAGGCTTTAATTTCTTATCAAGCATATCCGACATTGCAAGTAAAAGTTCGTTATCTGTCATATGATCACCGCCATTATTATGATATAGTAAATTGCTGTTACCACTGATAGTATACCACAACTTAGATGCAAAGTCTATTCAATTATCAAGAGGTGTTAGGGCTGGTACTTTGCAAATCAAAAAAGTGGCATAAAATCTGAACCTTCAGCTCAAATTTACACCACTTATTTACTGCGGAAGAAGGGACTTGAACCCTCACGATATTGCTATCACAAGATCCTTAGTCTTGCTCGTCTGCCAGTTCCGACACTTCCGCATACACAGCACATGTACTGCGCAAGTATCATCTTAGCATTACTCTTCCGAAAAGTCAATCATTTTTTTATTGTGTTTTTATCGCTGTACCCGCCCGGATGCGTCGCCGCCTGCAAGAGTCTCGACCTCTTTTCTGGAAACCAGGTTAAAGTCGCCGGGAATGGTGTGCTTCAGCGCGGAAGCCGCCACACCGAATTCAAGAGCGTCCTTGAAGTTCTTGCCGTCCAGCATACCGCAGATCACGCCGCCTGCGAAGGAATCGCCGCCGCCCACACGGTCAACAATAGGATGAATGCTGTACTCCTTGGAATGATAAAATTCCTTGGTATCCCTGGAGTAAATACATGCGGACCAGCCATTGTCGGAAGCGGAATGGCTGACACGCAGAGAGGAAATGCAGTACTCAAAATTATAGTCCGCCACCATCTGCTCGAAAATGGACTTGTAGCCTGCCAGCTCCAGGTCGCCGCTGGTGACATCGGTCTTGCCGGGCTTATACCCCAGCACCAGCTCCGCGTCCTCTTCATTGCCGATACACACATCCACATACTGCATCAGATTCTTCATGACCTTCTGTGCCTTTTCGGAGCTCCACAGCTTCTTGCGGAAATTTAAATCCACGGAAACCTTCACCCCATGCTTCTTTGCCGCCTTCAATGCCTCTTCTGTCAGCACTGCTGCCGCATCGGATACCGCAGGAGTGATACCGGTAAAGTGGAACCAGTCCGCATCCTTAAAAATATCGTCAAAATCAAAGTCTGCAGCAGTAGCCGTGGAAATGGAGGAATGCGCCCTGTCGTAAACCACCTTGGAGGGTCTCATGGAAGAACCGCTCTCCAGGAAGTAAATGCCCAGCCTCTCACCGCACTTTGCAATATGCTTCGTACCCACATTATATTTTCTTAAGGCTGCCACCGCGCACTCACCGATCTCATTTGCCGGAACGGCAGTGACGAACTCCGCGTCATGTCCGTAGTTTGCCAGAGATACCGCTACGTTTGCCTCTCCGCCGCCATAGTTGATGTCGAACTCATCCGCCTGAATAAACTTTTCAAAATTGGGTGTGGACAGTCTCAGCATAATTTCACCCATGGTTATTACCTTTGCCATTGTTCTCAATTCCCCTTTTCTTTTTCATTTTACTGCTGTTTCATTGCTACTTCTGTACCAGATGCACTGCAAACCCGCCTACTTCTTCTTTCAGGTAAATTGCCTTGTACTTGCCCTTATCGTCCTTCTTAGGCTCTTCGAACTCCACGCCCAAAACGGTACTCATATAATTTACCGCCCTCTCGATATAGTTGGTACGAATGGCAATATGACCGTTCTTTCCCTTAAAGGGTGTCTTCATCACCTCTACCGCTGTTCCTGCAAAGATGGAACTGTTGCCCACCTTGGCCGGCATACCAAACAGAAAGGCAAAGCGGTTTGCCGCCTTCATGGCCTCTTCCTCATTGGCAGCATTGATTCCCACATGGGCCAGTTCAAAGCCCAGCATGGTCTGCACCGCTTCTCTGGTCAGCTCTTCAATCTTATCCCATGCTCCCTCATTGATCAAATCCCCCGGCACCATCCAGGAGCCGCCGCAGGCAATGATCTTGGGGAAATCCAGATAAGAGGTAAGGTTCTTGGCATTCACGCCGCCTGTGGGCATAAACTTCATGTTCACATAGGGAGCCGCCATGGCTTTGATCTTTGCCAGTCCGCCGGATTGTTCCGCCGGGAAGAACTTCACCACGTCAAGCCCGAATTCGATAGCCTGCTCGATGTCCGAAGGGCTGGAAGTACCGGGAGTAATGGGTACCCCCTTATCAATACAATATTTCACGGTTCTGGGATTTAAGCCCGGGCTTACAATAAACTTTGCCCCCGCGGCCACAGCCGCATCCACCTGCTCCGCATTCAGAACGGTTCCCGCACCCACGCACATGTCGGGAAAATTCTCCGTCATAATCTTAATGGCGCCTGCCGCCGCACTGGTACGGAAGGTTACCTCCGCACAGGGAAGGCCGCCTGCACATAATGCCTTTGCCAGAGGCAGGGCATCTTCTTCTCTGTCGATCTTAACAACGGGAACAATGCCGATCTTGCTGATCTGCTCTAATACCTCATTCATAATCATCCTCATTTCTGCGCGGCTTTTGTTACTTGATTATCATTTTTGATCAGTCTGCGAAAACCGCACAGACGCAAACTGATCCGTAAGCTTTCACACTATTTCTTTGACTGCCGCCGCAATCTTGTCACATTTGCAGTTTGCAGGGAAATACTCCTTAAACTTCGCTCCGGAAAGCGCCCCCTTCACCAGATCCCGGTCAAGATTCTGCAGGATGGTAACCATATCCGTGTGGGTTACCTCCTTCACCTTGTCCAGAATTTTCTTATTCCTCTGCTCGGGTTCCACTCTCTCGGGGGGATAGCCGCCGCCCCCGGGGGCACAGAACAGCTTTTCAAAAATATACTGCAGATTCAGCTCACCGCCCCAGCCGAAATTCTCGGCAAAGGGAATAGCCACACAGTTCCCGTCGTTCACCTGGGAAAACAGATATGCGTCCAGGGGTGACTCGATGTGTCCGCAAAGCACCCTGGGAAAGGAATTGCAGGCCAGCATTGCCCCTTCTCCGGTACCGCAGCCGGTAATCACATAGTCCGCTGCTCCGGAATTTAACAGCACCGCTGCCAGAATGCCGTTCTGCACATAAGTCAAAGAATTGGGATCCTCCGCGCCGCACATACCGTAATTGAACACCTCATGTCCCATGGGCTCCACTACTTTTTTTAAGGTTGCGCAGATCAGCTCGTTTTTTGCCGCCTGACTGTTTTCGTTAATCAAAGCTATTTTCATCTTTTATTTTAAGCCTCCATTCATAAAATGCGCTATATGATGTCAATTTCCGCTTTTAACCATACTTCATGGGAAAGCCCTGTCACCAGGCGTAAAATCTCCTGCCGGAAACGGGTCTTAAAATTTTCCCCGGGTTATGAAGGCTGCTTTCCGATATAAGCCAGAATGCCGCCGTCCACATAGAGAATGTGTCCGTTTACCGCATCGGAAGCATCGGAAGCCAGGAACACTGCGGGACCGGCCAGCTCTTCCGGCTTCAGCCATCTGTTTGCAGGAGTCTTCGCACAAATGAACTGATCGAAGGGATGCCTGCTGCCGTCCGGCTGAATCTCACGAAGAGGCGCCGTCTGAGGGGTCTCAATATAGCCGGGTCCGATGCCGTTGCACTGAATGTTGTACTGGCCGTACTCGGAGCAGATATTCCTGGTCAGCATCTTCAGGCCGCCCTTTGCCGCCGCGTATGCGGATACTGTCTCACGGCCCAGCTCGGACATCATGGAGCAGATGTTTATGATCTTGCCGTGGCCCTTCTTAATCATGGAGGGGATAACGGCCTTGGATACGATGAAGGGTGCATTCAGGTCTACGTCAATCACCTGTCTGAACTCTGCCGCCGTCATCTCAATCATGGGAATTCTCTTGATAATCCCGGCATTGTTTACCAGAATATCAATCACGCCCACTTCCTTCTCGATCTGTGCTACCATGGCGTTGACCGCGTCCTCGTTGGTAACGTCGCAGACATAGCCATGAGCCTTGATGCCTTTCTCGGCATATGCTGCCAGGCCCTTGTCCACCAGCTCCTGCTTAATGTCGTTGAAAACGATGGTAGCGCCTGCCTCTGCATAAGCGGAAGCAATGGCAAAGCCGATGCCGTAAGATGCTCCCGTCACAAGAGCAATTTTACCTTCCAGTGAAAAGTTGTTTACAAAATTTCCCATCTTGATTCTCTCCTTTTTTATTAATGATTGGTTGCCTTAAAAATTTCATCAGTTACATTAAATCCTTCATTGCTACGCCGTCCATATCGTCGAAATCCTGGTTCTCCCCCACCATGCCCCAGATAAAGGTATAGGCTCTGGAGCCGCAGCCGGAATGAATGGACCAGCTTGGCGAAATCACTGCCTCTTCATTTCTCATGACAATGTGGCGGGTTTCATTGGGTTCTCCCATGTAGTGCATCACAAAGGCGTCCTCTGGCATTTCAAAATAAAGGTAGACCTCCATGCGCCTGTCGTGAGTATGACATGGCATGGTATTCCAGACGCTGCCCGGCTCCAGCTTTGTCATCCCCATCTCCAGCTGGCAGCTTTCCACCTGTCCGGGCAGGATATATTTACAGATAACCCTGTGGTTCGCATCCTCAAGGTTTCCCAGCTCCACCTTATTCTCCGGCTTTACAATGACCACGCCTTCCTCCGGCTCGCCCTCCGGCTTAATTAGCACAGTGGGACAAGTCCTGTGGGCCGGAGCGGAGTTTAAATAAAACTTTGCAGGGCCGGCCGGATCGTCACTGGCAAAAATAATCTCCCTGGAGCCCATACCGATATACATCGCTTCCTTGAATCCTACCCTGTACACCTTTCCGTCCACGGTGATGGTCCCCGCTCCGCCGATATTGATGACGCCCAGTTCACGCCTCTGGCAGAAATACTCCGCCCGCAGCTCGTCCCCTGCCGTAAGGGTAATGGGCTTTACGGGCACTGCCGCTCCTGTAATAATCCTGTCAATATGGCTGTATACCAGCTTGATTTCGCCGGGCACGAAAAGATTCTGAATCAGAAATTCCTCACGCAGGCGCTCTGTCGTATAATGCTTTACATCTCTGGGTGATACTGCTGTTCTCAGTTCCACTGTAACATACCTCTCCTTTCAAAATGATTCCGATCTGTGTAAGTGCTTACATTATAGCATACAATA
>CAZAMX010000072.1:0-7374 GCA_964486095.1 uncultured Acetatifactor sp.
TATTAATTCCGCAACAAAGCTTTAGATTTCGGCTATTATCTGATAGTTCTCCAAAATATACAGAATACTTTTACTCACTGATATTAATCAGACTGATTTCACACTAACTTCCGCGATTTTCCTTCGCTGCGGCTCAAATTCCTATTTTCTCACCTGTCCGCTGCCATAAATCACATATTTATAGGAAGTCAGCTCCTTCAACCCCATGGGCCCTCTTGCGTGCAGCTTCTGGGTACTGATACCGATCTCCGCGCCAAAGCCGAATTCAAAACCGTCCGTAAAGCGGGTAGAAGCATTCCAGTAGACGCAGGCGGCGTCCACTTCATTTAAAAACCGCTCCGCCGTCTCTTTGTTCTCCGTGACAATACACTCGGAATGGCCCGTGCCGTACCGGTTGATATGTGCGATGGCTTCTTCCGCAGAATCCACTGTTTTTAAGGACAATATATAATCAAGGTATTCCCTGCCATAATCCTCCTCTGTGGCCGGACTGCAGCCGGACAGCACACGGCATACCCGCTCATCCCCCCGCAGTTCAACCCTTTTCGGGGCAAGGACCTCCGCCAGCCGGGGCAGGAAAGCCTGACTGATCTCACTGTGTACAATCAGCGATTCGCAGGCATTGCAGACACCGATTCTCTGGGTCTTGGCATTGTAAACAATTCTGGCCGCCTGCTCCAGGTCCGCATCCCGATCCACATATACGTGACAGTTCCCTGTACCTGTCTCAATGACAGGAATGGTACTGTTTTCCACCACGCTCTTTATCAGTCCGGCGCTTCCTCTGGGAATCAGCAGGTCCACATAACCCTTCAGCTTCATAAATTCCACGGTTACGGCTCTGTCCGTATCCTGAATCAGCTGAATCACATCCCCGGGCACTCCACAGGCCTCCATTGCCTCCTGCAGCACCTGCACAATCTCCCCGTTGGAATGCAGAGCATCACTGCCGCCTTTTAAGATCACCGCATTTCCCGTTTTAAAGCATAAGCCAAAGGCATCCGCCGTCACATTGGGCCTTGCCTCATAAATAATTCCGATCACCCCCATGGGCACACGAATCTTTTTAATTTCCAGCCCGTTAGGCCGCTGAAACTCTTCCATAACCTCACCGATGCAGTCGGTCAGCTCCGCAATCTGACACAGGCCCTCCGCCATGGCTTCGATCCTCTCCGGCGTCAGGCGGAGCCTGTCCTGCAGCGCCTCGCTCATGCCGTTCTTTACCGCGTTTTGCATATCTATCTCATTTGCCGCCAGGATCCTCTCCGTATTCTCCCTCAGAGCCCGGGCTGCGGCCAAAAGCCCGTCGGCTTTTTCTTCACTGCTCAATTTCTGCAAAAGGGGCTTTACCGCGGCGGCCCTTGCGCCCATTGCTGTTAAATCTGTCATATTCATTCTCCTTTTTTATTCTCTCCTTAACCGGTATGCCGCTGCTGTGCTGTACCGCAAATTCGTGCGGAGAATGCCCGCCCCTGGCACACTATACACATATCACCTGATACGGCCGAATGTCATGCTCGTCAAAAGGTAGATTTTCCACCATCTGACACCGAAAGCCTACGGCAATGGTTCTTAGCTGCAGTGCCGGCTTATCGGCCAGATACCTGTCATAAAAGCCCGCTCCGTAACCGATACGGTTTCTGAAACTGTCAAAAACGGCACCGGGCATCAGCATCAAGGCCTGTTCTGCTTCATGCTCCCGGTATTCATATGCCTCCGCCCCGGACTCCGGCTCGGGAATGCCCCTGTAGCCGGGCTGCAGCTCACTCAGGGAATGCACCTGCAAAAATATCATCTCCCGGTTTTCCGACTTTTCTGTAACCCTGGGCAGATACACCCTTTTCCCCAGCCGCAGAGCTTCCTTTAAGATTTCACTCGTGTCGATTTCGCTCCCATAGCCGGCAAAGCCAAGAAGGGTATCCGATCGGTAAAACCACTGATGCCCCAATATGCGCTCGGTCAAAAGGAGCTTGCCCCGTTCTCTTTCAGCGCCGCTCAATGCTTCCCTGAGGGCCATCACCCGCCGCCTGATCTCAGCCTTGTCCGTTTTCAGATGTTCTTCCCGGATTTTATCCATTCCTGCCTGCCCTGCCTTTACTGACTCTCTGCCGCCTTGCGCTTTTTTCGTTTTAATTTACTATTTTTCTTTGCCCTTTCGGCCCTGTCCGCCATATTTCTCACCCAGATCCACCGTAGTGCCGTCCGGTTTTTCAATAACGATATTGTCCAGCTGGCTCTTTAAATTATTTCTCACGCTGTCCACATATTCTCTGCGCAGTCTTGCCTGCTCCTCTTTTTCCGCCTCTGTCAGCCCCGGCCCCTGAGATTTGTGATAAAGCTCATTAATACGGGCAATTCTTTCATTCATGTTCATGCTTACACCCTCTTAACTCTATTTATGCAGGTTGTTTACAAAATCCGGCAGGTCAAAATTATCATCCCGTTTTGCCACCAACAGGGTCCCCTCATTCTCCCCCGCCAGTAACCTGTGAAGCACGCCAATATCCTCACTGTTTGCAATGATCATGTCCGCCCCTGCCTTTGTGGCGATCTGCGCCGCGGCAAGCTTGGTATTCATGCCGCCTGTTCCCACACTGCTGCCGGTGGTGGCCTTTCCCATCCCCATCAGTTCATCTGTTAAATCGTCCACCTGTTCTATAAACAGGGCCTCTTTATTTTTCCTGGGATCGTCGGTATATAAGCCGTCAACATCGGAAAGCAGGATCAGCAGATCCGCCTCCACCAGAGCAGCCACAATAGCGGAAAGAGTATCATTATCCCCAAACTCTATCTCGAAGGTGGTAACGGTATCATTTTCATTCACAATGGGAATTGTCCCCAGCTTCAAAAGCTCCGTAAAAGTGTTATGGGCATTATACCTGTTCAGGTCATCCACAATGGTATTCTTTGTCATCAGGATCTGTGCCGCCACCTGATTGTACTCCGCAAACAGCCTCTGATAAGTCATCATCAGCCTGGCCTGCCCCACTGCTGAGCAGGCCTGTTTAACCGCCAGCGTTTCCGCCGCGCTGTCAACACGCATATTGTTCAAATTCACTGCGTTTTTCCCTGCCGCGATGGCTCCGGAGGATACCAGTACTACCTCTTTCCCCTGATTGCGAATATCACTCAGCTCCCGCACCAGCTTTTCCATGCGGATATAATCCAGATCCCCTGTTTCCCTGTGCGTCAGGGAGGATGAACCTATTTTCACTACAATCCGTTTTTTAGTTTTTAACGCTTCTCTTAGACTGTTCATTTCTCGCTTGTTTCCCCTCATTTATGTGCAACAGTTCCGCAACGCGTAATTAACCGTTACCTTTCTTTTGCGTTTGTGCCATTTTAATACACCCACCATGCAAGTATAACACAAGCCGCTGCTTTTGGCTACGAGCTATTCAATCCGTAGTCTGCCGGGGCGCAAATTCCGCGGCAATCTGCTCTGCCACCCGCAGTCCATCCATGGCCGCTGAGGTGATGCCCCCCGCATAGCCGGCTCCCTCACCGCAGGGATATAACCCTCTTACTTTTGACTGCAGGGTCTCATCCCTGTCAATACGCACCGGAGAGGAAGTCCTGCTCTCCACACCCAGCAAAACCGTATCCGGCCTGTCAAATCCTTTTATCTGCCGGCCGAAGCTTTCCATGCCGTCAATAAACGCCTCACTGCATTCCCCGGGGAGCAGCCCGCTTAAATCTGCCCACACATACGCGCCCTTGCACTGCGGTTCTATTTTCCCGTCAGCTTCACGCCAGGCTTCTGTACCGCTTTCATCGTTCTGCTTATTTTCTGCTTTCCGCAATACCTGTGCTCTAAACTCCCCATATCTTTGGGCCGGAATCTTTCCCTGACCAAGTTCCCAGGCTTTTTCTTCCAGCCGCCGCTGAAATTCCACTCCCGCCAGGGGATGAGGCGATCCGAAATCCTCCGGTGTTACCGCAACAATCACCGCACTGTTGGCATTGATGCCGTCCCGTCTGCTGTAGCTCATTCCGTTGACAGCAGTCCGCCCCGCCTCGGAAGAAGCGTTTACCACATATCCCCCCGGACACATGCAGAAGGAATAGACCCCTCTGCCGTTTCTTCCCTTTGCTGTCACCTTGTAGGGCGCGGCTCCCAGACTGCCGGGAGTCTCCGTTCCGTACTGACTATTGTTAATCATGGACTGAGGATGCTCCACCCTTAAGCCCACCGCAAAGGCTTTCGCTTCCATGGGAATTTTCCTTTCATACAGCATGGAAAAGGTATCTCTGGCGCTGTGGCCGCAGGCAAGAACCAGCTGACTGCAGGGAAGCCGTTCCTCCCCATTGATGATAACGCCTGTCACCTCAAAATCTTTGATCTCAAGATCCGTCACAAGGCTTTTAAACCGTACCTCCCCGCCCAAACGCACGATTTCGTTCCGCATGTTCCGCACTATGTCCTTCAGCACATCCGTACCAAGGTGCGGCTTTGCCTCATAGCAAATGCTTTTTTTCGCACCGAACTTCACCAGGGTCTCCAGCACCGCTCCGTTCCTGCCCTCCCTGTCCCTGACAAGGGTATTCAATTTCCCGTCGGAAAAGGTGCCGGCGCCGCCCTCACCGAACTGCACATTGGATTCCGGGTTCAATTGTCCCCCTTTCCAAAACTCTTCCACATCCTTCCTGCGTTCCTCCACACATTTCCCCCGCTCCAGCAAAATAGGGCGATAACCGTGAAGGGCCAAAAAGTATCCGCAGAAAAGCCCTGCCGGCCCCATGCCCACAATAACCACAGGAAAACGGCTACGCTTTATTCCCGGCTTCGGGAAAGAATAAGCCGCAGGCTGCTGTACGCTGACCTGATTTTCCCGGCCCTTGAATTTATGTAATACCTTGGCCTCGTTTTTCACTTTTACATCCAGTGAATAGCTGTAAAAAATTTCCGGCTTCCTTCTTGCGTCTATGGACTGACGAATTATTTTCAGTTCCAGCAGCTCCTGTATCGGAATGTGCAGCAGCTCCGCCGTCTTTCTAAACAACTGCTCTTCTGTATGACCCGTTTTCATTTTTACCTGATTGATACGCAGCATCCACTAATCCTCTCCTTTGTGCCGCCTGATGCAGTACAAACTGATCCCACGGAACTAACATTCGCCTTTGAAACTTCCAGACATGCCGCCAACGGCGGCACAAACAATCCGTGAAGAACGCTGCCCAAGGCGAGTTTACTCGCCTGCGTTCTTCGGTGTGAGATTTAGAAGTTCTTCACGAAGCGGCCTCTGCCGCGAGTGTTAGAACTTCTTCTCACACTTTCCGCCGCAAACACTCCCGCCAGATAACCGCTGCACCACGCCCATTGAAGATTATAGCCGCCGCACCTGCCATCCACATCCAGTATCTCCCCTGCGAAAAAAACACCCGGCGCTTTTTGGGATTCCAGACATTCCGTCAGCTCATCCAGGGGCACTCCCCCTGCGCACACCTGGGCATGTTCAAAGGAATTGCTGCCGGTTACATGTACCGTCAGCTCCCTGCACAGCTCATATACTCTCCTGATCTTTTGCGGGTCTGCCTTTGGCGCCGGTTCCGAAGGCTTTAGTCCCGCCAGCTTAATCAACAGCAGCATCAGCTTCTTATTCAGGACACCGGTAAAATACTCTTCCACCGTACCGCATTCTTCGACGGGCACCCGCTCCCTGATCAGCCGTTCCGTAAAATCTTCCGTCCTGCCTTTAAAATCCGGCAAAAAGTCAATTTTCAGCGCCGCCTCTTTTTTCTCCCGCAATATGTAATTGATTCTGCCGCTCAGCTGAAAGACAGGGATTCCGGAAATGCCGTAATCCACAAGCTGCAGTTCTCCCCGCTCCCGTATCCTGCCTGCTTTTTTATCTTCCAGCCAGATTTCCGCATCGGCTCTGACCCCGGCCACAGATTTAAACCAGTCCTCCCTGCACCTCAACTGCACCAGCGCCGGCACTACCGGTACAAGACTGTGTCCCAGCATTTCCGCCAGGCGGTAGCCGCTGCCGTCAGAGCCCGTCTTCGGCGCCGCCCTGCCTCCGCAGGCCAAGATTACCCGGTCAAAGGCCAGAACCTCCCCGCCGCTCCACAGGAGAATGCGGTTTCGTTCCTCGTCGCGTCGAATACGGTCCACCCTGCAGGCCGTCCTGACCCTGATCCTTTCCTCCCGCTCCAGCTCAAAGCGAAATACGTCCAGCACGGAAGAAGCCTGCTCACTCACCGGATATAGACCGCCGTTTTTCTCTTTTGTCAAAAGACCTAAGGCGCGGAAAAAATCTATGGTACTTTGCGTGTCGAATTGTTCCAGCCACGTTTTAAGCCGTTCAGGATTGCGGGTCCCGTACCGCTCCGGGCTAAGGTCCGTATTGCCCAGATTGCATTTGCCGTTCCCTGTGGAAAGAAGCTTTTTTCCCACTCGGTCATTTCCGTCCAGAAGCGTCACATACGCCCCGTTTCTTGCGGCCAGAATCGCCGCCGTCATGCCTGCCGCACCCCCGCCCACAATTCCGATTGTTCTTTTCACACTACCCTCCTCATGATTCCGCTCTGCGGAATCTCAAATCCAGATAAAAAACGCCGTGTTTCTGCCAACCCTCCCTTATGAAGTATGTGCCTCCAGAAAGTCATACAGTTCGGCTTCGTTCTCGATCCACATCATATTGATAATCTGCTCCTGCTGCTCATCCGGCAGCTCATCCAGTCTGATCCCCGTCTCTATATAAACGGTCTCACCGTCGTCCAACAGGACCACCACCTCGTTATCATATACTGCCAGATAAAAGCTTTCGGTAGGCAACACCACCCGATAATTCATCTGCACAACTACCTTTTCCCGTGAAAAGGAAAGAACCTCCAGGCCCACAAATCCCCTCTGCTGCTCGGTCAGCGGCGGAAATGCCTCATATTCCTCCATAGCCTGCAAAAATTGTTCTCTGTTCATTCCCACATATTTATCCGGCAGCCGCCAGGTGGTCTCTACAACGGTATCCCTGAAAAGATCCCTCTCTTCCAGCACATACTTCGTCTCCACATTCAGGGTTTCGGAAGCACTGGCTGCCTCAAGATATGAGGATTCCTCCGTCTTCTCGTAGTCCGGGCCATCGCCCGCGGGCTCATAATCCAGAGGTGTCACCATCTCATCAGCCGGCGGTTTGGTTTCTTCCGGCTGATAATATAGACGCTCATAATGATCCTTAAACTGCACACCCGCATAAAATCCAAGCACCAGCATAAACACAGGATATATAAAAAATAAGCTAATACCTTTTACAAATTTCACACCAATAACCATCCTTTTGCAATAAGTATCAGCTGTTTTCACATTATTTATACATTCCGGCAGGCATATTATACCAATCAACAAACCCGCTGCAAATAACGGCAATGTAA
>CAZAMX010000072.1:7384-9106 GCA_964486095.1 uncultured Acetatifactor sp.
CCATATTCACATTTTCCTACAGTACTCTCAGCAGCTGCCCCAGTGCGTTCAGCAGCTTTCCGCCCGGAATGACCTCCAGCTCCTGCTCCCTGAAATTACGGAACAGCAAAAGTCCTGTCCAGTATAAGGATCCCGACACCGCCAGGCACAAAATTACCGTAACCGGATTTCCCAGGTGAGGGGTCAGCACCTTTCCCAGCAGCATACCGGTAAACCCGGCCACACAGGCCGCCGACACCGGTACCACCAGCACATACAGCCAGTCCATTCTTTGCCGGAACACACGGTATGTAAACATCCCCAGCAGGATGCAAAGCACCCCGACTGCCATGATTCCCCCGTAAACAAGGGAAAGAATCCCTGCCTTTCCGGCTCCCAGCAGCACCGTAACCATGACCACACAGAGTATATCCGCTGTCGCTGCCACCCCCATAACAATGTACTTTTTTCCCGTCAGGATCAAAAGCCTTGTAAAATACAGGGATAACGCCGCAGGCAGCACGATGATTCCGCCTCCCCTAAGCATTTTCGCCGCCAAACCCGCCTGTTCCCCACCCAGAATCGCTCCCAGCTGATCTGCCATCACAATGGTAAATGCAGATAAAAAAGCCCCCTGTACCACGCCGATATGAACACCGCTCTGAAACATATTCCTGGCAAACCGAGCTTCCTCCTTCCGCAGCAGATTGACCGTATTGGCGCACATGGGAAGCAGGGACAGCCAAACCAGTCCTGCGGCAATGCCGCAGACCGCGCCGTATCCGGCAAGGTAAAGCCCGTATTCAACAGCGGCCGCATCGCTGCTGTTGCCTGCCTTCTGCCAGAATATCATGCAAAGAGGCGCAGAAAGCACCGCCAGAAGCATCATCCCGACCTGTGCCCCTCTGTTTACGCTTAAGATCCGGATACTGTCAAACAGGGAGTCTGTAACCCGCATTCCCTCCTGAAAATTTCTTTTTACTCTTTTGCCGCTTATCCTGCAGATCAGGAACAGAAAAAGTACCACAATCACTTCTGACAATGTGACTGCGATTGCTATCCCGATACCGCCGTACATGGAAGTAAAATTATCATGCGCAAGAAGACGACTGACTTTGCCGCCGTAATTTCCCAGCATTTTACTGAACATCACACTGAATGCAAAAATAAGTATCTGTCGTAAAATATCTGCGGCCGCTACCGGAAGCTCTGCCCCCGCGCCTCTCGAACAGCCTGCAAAGAGCGACGAAAGGGACCGCAGAAATACCGCGGGTGCAAGGATCATCAGAATGGCAGAGCTGTACTGTGTCTTAAACAGCCCAACCGCTATTTTTTCAGCCCCAAGCAGCAGCACTGCCGTTCCCAGGAAGCCTGTTGCCGCTTGAAGAATAAAGGCATTTCTCCGCATGACTGCCGCATTCCTGTACTGCCCCTTTGCCTCCCGAAGACGCAGTATCCGGCCAAGGACATTGGATAGGCCGCCGCTTACCGCTATACATACAAGGGCATAAATCTCCACCGCAGCCGCCACATATGCCGCGCCGTTATATCCTGCCAGACGCGCGGCCGCTATCAGCGTGATCAACGCCAGCACTGCCGATACTGCCTGTGCCTGTCTTCTCCTTACTTCCGCCTGATTCATCTTTCGTCCCTGCCTTGTTTCCTAAAAAATGAAACTTTTTATTACGCCTCATTCTCTGTACGCCTGATTCCGATGCGTTCCAATACTTCTCTCTGCTTTTT
>CAZAMX010000073.1:0-8959 GCA_964486095.1 uncultured Acetatifactor sp.
TCCAATCTCCCCAGGATTACAAGATTCTGGACAAGTCTTCCGACGGTATTTTCATAATTTTTTCTCTGTCCTTGCGGCACAGGTCTGCGATCCAGGCGGCGCAGTGTCCGAATCTTGTCCGGGGAGGATCTGCACTGTAGGCAGCAACCTCTTCCATGGTATGGTTTTGGGCAAATTCTGCAATTTGATAGTAGCGGGCGTTGATAATTTCCGCTTCGATGCTGCTTGTGGTATCCGTGGGACGGTACAGGGCGATGCTTTTTGCCGTCTCCGGATACAGGTGTGAAAACAGCAGGGCCATCTCTCCGCCGCCGGAACAGCCCGCAAGATGCACGGAGTTTATGTGCAGCCCGTCCAGCAATTCTTTCAGGCAGGAACAATACAGGTGATATTCACTGGGGGTATCCCGGATAACAACATCGGACTGTCCGTTGTTGGGGCCATCCCAGATAATGACTCGAAAGTGTGCGGACAGCCTGCCGGCAAAATAATATGCACCGGGATTAATGCCGCCCAATGTAGACTGCAGATAGACAATTGTATCTCCCTGCCCGTAGGCTTCATAATAAATCTGTGTATCGGTTATACAATGTTTTGGCATAATATATATTCCCCCCTTACAGCAGTCTACGCATTGATTACATTAACATAGAAAAGCAGGATTGTAAAGGAAAGACGGTGGCTGTATAATGTATACAGCAACAGTTCCCGCTGCTGTGCGTATAAGTGATCAGGCGGCAGGCACGCTACGAGGAAATAATGGAGACCTATGAGCAGGCCGTGCAGGAAGGCTATACCCCCGTACTGGTTTCGAGAGATGAAGTGTTGGATGAGTATCTGGGGATATTAAGGGACGGCGGATATTCTTTGGAAAGTATATTAGGCAGTGAACCGGAGTTTGGGGAAGAGCTGTTGAAAAAGCGGTTTGAAGAGTACGCAGGCAATGGGGGGAACAGACTTGGCATGGCGGAAACGATGCTGTTTAAGGTGCCCATCGCCAAACCCTGGGAGCTGGTGGCGTATGTATCGTTTGGCGGCTGGAACGATTGTCCGGAAGTAAAGGAAATGATGGCTGTTTGCAAATATTGGTATGAAAAATACGGGGCGGTGCCGGTAACGATTTCTCATGATGAAATGGAAATGCACGTGCCTTCGCCGGTGCCGGAGAAGGATGCCCTTCAGGCGGCAAAGGAACATTTTGCATTTACGCCGGACAGGGTTTTTCAGTGTACGGATACATGTACCTTGACCGAGGTGGCGGCAAGCATTGCCGCATCCGAAATCTGGTATTTCTGATGGGATTAGCGTCGATTTGCGCAGGGAGGAAGAAAAGATGGCGTCCTGGGTAACGCATTTAATGGTAGCGGACGGAGTGTTGGACAGGGTTTCCGGGTTGGACCGGCACGGCTTCTGTGTGGGTAATATAGCGCCGGACTGCAATGTGGAAAATGAAGACTGGACGGAGTTTACGCCTCCCCGTGCGGTGACTCATTGGATGGCCGGCGAAAGAAAGGCCGCTTCTGACTGCGGGAGATTTTACCAGGAGTATATTGAAAACCGGAAGCAGGACATCGGGACGGACGAAGAATATTCGTTCCTGATGGGATATTATGCGCATCTGATCACGGACGCGGAATTTCAACGATATATTCGGGACGAAAACAGGGTGGCGTCTGCCTGGAAGCGGATCAGGGAACATCCCGTGTTAGCGGGAAAAAGTGCCGGTATGCCCGAAAACTGGGATTCCGTAAAGCAGCTTATTGATAAAGAAGAGCGCATGAAGGATATATACCGGATAGAGGCGGAGTATCTGGAGCAGCATCCGGAATCGGGGTATTTCACGGAGATCCTGAATTTAAAGACCTTTCCCGATTATATTGATTATCTTCCTGCCGGGGCAATTGTCCGCAAGATCGGCGTTATGGGCTATCTTCCGGGAAAAGAGATAAGTAAATATCCCTACATAGGGATGACAAGGGAAGAGTATGAGTATTTCGTAGGCAGGGCAATCCGGCTGGTGGCGGAGGCGTTTGAAGGGCTTTTCCCCGGAGGCAGATATGGAGAAGAGACTGTTACTCGTTGACGGCAGTAATCTGCTGTTTCAGATGTTTTTCGGGATGCCGTCCAGAATTGTAAACGAGCAGGGGAAGGCAATTCAGGGAACGCTGGGATTTACAGGCGCATTGCTGAAAATCATAAATAGGGTGAAGCCTACTCATTTAGCGGTTCTGTTTGACGGAGAACATGAGAATGAACGCGCGGCTTATGATCCGGAATACAAGGCAAACAGAGTTGATTACAACCAGGTTCCGGAAGAAGAAAATCCTTTTTCACAGATTGATGATGTGTACGCCGCGCTGGATTTTATCGGCATAAAGCATACGGAAACCACTGCCTGCGAGACGGACGACCTTATTGCCGGTTATGCTTTATCCTGGGGGCGGGAAATGGAAATTGTTATTTCTTCTTTTGACAGTGACTTTTTTCAGCTTATAACCGATCACGTATCCGTCCTTCGTTATCGGGGGAAAAATACGGTTATATGCACTCCTGATTACATAAAAGAGCGGTTCGGCATTGTACCGGAGCAGTATGCGGATTTTAAGTCGCTGACGGGAGATCCGGCGGATCACATAAAAGGAGCGGACGGGATTGGCCCTAAAACAGCAGCCTTATTGCTTGGCGAATTCGGTACTCTTGAAAATCTTCTTGCTCAACCGGAAAGAATAAAACGGTCCTGTTTACGAAAATCCGTTATCAGTAATACGGAGAGACTGAGAAGGAATTACAGGATCATTAAGCTCGAAAATAGAGCTCCCCTGCCATTTACGCCGGAAGAGCTTATTTATAATCATACCGGAATCATGACAGGCGAGGTACTTAAGGGGATAGGATTAAAATAAGTTGTTTTGGTTTATATGGTGAGCCGTAGAGGGCATATGCCCCATCAAGGCAGAAGGGGGCGATAAGCCCCCTTTACAGGTTACGGCAGGTCGGTATCCGGACGTAAGCGGCACGCAGCCAGGATCAGGTCCAGACTGCGGATCTGCTCCAGCCACAGCTCATATTGATGGGCATGGGAGGACAGGATGGCGTCCTGGGTAACGCATTTAATGGTAGCGGACGGAGTGTTGGACAGAGTTTCCGGGCTGGATCGGCACGGCTTCTGCGTGGGTAATATGGCGCAGGACTGCAATGTGGAAAATGAAGACTGGACGGAGTTTACGCCTCCCCGTGCGGTGACTCATATAATGGCGAATTAGATGTAAAAAAGCGGAAAGGAAAAGCACAGTCCAGACGAAAGCGGCCATGTCAAGAAATATTTGTGGAAAGTCAAGAAAGGTAGTATAATAAGGGCAACAGCCCCGGCAAGGGAGGAAAGGCAGGGAGGTCAGGATATGTTCGATAAACAATCTTTGATTCACCGTCTTAAGGAACTTTCTTTTCCTGAAAAGGAATACTGGGTAGTTGCTGGCGGAGCTATGGTTTTACATGGTTTTCGACCACGAACGTGTGATATTGATTTGGGATGCAGTACACTTCTGGCAGACAGATTGGAACAGCAAGGATATTTTGTTTCGCGCTGTGACGATGGAACCAGAAGAATCTTATATTCTGAAGATATTGAAATCTTTGAAAACTGGCTTGAAGGTACAGTAGAGATAATTAGCGGCGTCCCTGTTGTGTGTGTAGATGGGCTTATACAGATGAAAAAGAAACTGGGAAGGGAAAAAGATTTAGCGGATATTGCATTAATGAAAAAATGAGAAAACCAGCCAGCTTTATTAGATTCAAGTTTATTGGGAGGGTTGAAAATATTATTGCAAAGCAAGGACACATTTCTATTTACTATGCTTTAATTGTTTTGGCTCAGAACGATAAATGGCAAAAGGAATAAAATCATGGCGTCATGGATGATACATTTAAGGGTTGCACAGCAACTCTACCGACAACTAAATATTGAATCTATAAACGAATTTGTTTTAGGGAATATTGCACCTGATAGTGGTATTCCGTCAAAAGACGGTTCTGGCTTTATTCCTGACGCAGCTGTTTCACATTTCCGTTCGTTAGATGAAAATGGTATAAAGAATATACATGAGGAGCAGTTTATCCGGCGGTACTTTACACCAGCGCATCGTCTATCATACAGCAAAAAAGAATACGCTTTTTTCCTCGGCTATTTGACACACCTGCTCACAGACAAAATCTGGGCAAGAGAAATCGTCTATTCTGCAAAGGAAAAACAAAATAAGCTTTTTCACACCAACCGCGAACTGTTCTGGCAGACAATCAAAAAGGATTGGTACGATCTCGACTTTATGTATCTGAAATCCAATCCCTTGTTTGAGGCTTTCTGTATTTATCGTGAGAGCAAGGACATCAGAAATACATATGTCGATTTTTTCTCAGAAAATGCTTTTGAAGAACGCAGATTGTTTATTTTGAATTTTTATGCAAATGGTGTTGCAAACATTGAGGAGCATAGCACCTATCTATCAAAAGAGGAATTAGATGTGTTTGTAACTTCCACCGTAAATGAAATTATCACACAGATTTCCACTTGTCAAAGATAGATTAAAAGCATAATCCCTAAACCGACAAAATATCGTTATCAGAGCAGCATTAACGTGGCGGACATTTTGATCGCTACGTTTGCTGTAAAGAGAAAACTGCCCATATACAAAAAAGTTATCTTCGTTTCCGGCTGCCCAAGGGGAATCCTTGAAAATGCCGGATTTTTTCATGATACTTTTCAAATCGGCTCGTTCCTTATCGGTCAGTTTCTCATAGCTGATCTGAAGCTGTGAACACATGACATAACAGAATTTGTCCAGTGCGTTCCCCGGAAAACGCAAGGCTCTTTCTGCATCGGCAATCATTTTAAGGGTATTGGAATGATCCAGCGCACTCTCAGTATCGTTTTCATGCGCCAGCCGAATGTCGTGGAGGATGGCATCCCATTCCTTGTGCGTAACATGGCAGAAATAATCTTCCTCCCGTATTTGTGAAGCCTGCAGCGCTTTCAGCGTGGTATCTTCCTTTTCCGGCTGGTATTTCTGCTTTATCTCTGCCCTTGCTGCTTCAAGGGCGGCATTTATATCTTGGAACCGCATGGTGACGATGCCGTCCACATATATTTCCTGATGGGTACCGGGAAAAGAGATAAGTAAATATCCCTACATAGGGATGACAAGGGAAGAGTATGAGTATTTCGTAGGCAGGGCAATCCGGCTGGTGGCGGAGGCGTTTGAAGGGCTTGATAGAGGCCCCTTAGATAGGGGCCCCCTTTACAGGTTACGGCAGGTCGGTATCCGGCCGTAAGCGGCATGCAGCCAGGATCAGGTCCAGACTGCGGATCTGCTCCAGCCACAGCTCATATTGATGGACACGGGAGGACAGTACGGTGTCCATGGAGTCATGAAACAGTGTTGTTACCAAAGATTCACAGTATTCCCGCAGATCGGCAGCTGCGCTGTTTTCCCGGGACAGAAGCTTTTCCAAAAGCCAGATGAGGCTGCCTGCCTGAGCGCTTCCCGTGAGTGCTGTCAGCCGGGTAATATCCGCAGTGAAGCTGTGGATCCTGAGGTAGCGAGCATGTTCAATCTGTACACACTGTCCGTAAGAAAAATCCTTGCCGTTTTCAGAGAAGGGAAGTGACTTGCGGCGCATCCAGGAATGTGTTTTGGCGGCAGGCAGGACGGTATCGGACAATGTGGTGCCAGACATGGCAGTGGTGTTATCGGGCAGCAGGTTAGCGGGGATGGCTGCAATGGCATCGTGCGCTGCCTGCCGGTTCCGGTTCAGATGCTCCGTCATGTCAGATACCAGGTAATCTTCCAGCAGCAGAACCAGATCTGCGTATTTTAAGTATTCTCCGGAACCGCCTATGACAAGTACCGTGGAGACGCCCTGTTCCTTTAGTTCCAGAATTCTGTCCGTGAAGGGGATGATGGGTTCCTTTTTAATGAGCCTGCGCATGGTTTTGTCCCGTATCATAAAATTAGCGGCGCTGGTGTCTTCGTCGATCAGCAGACAGCGGCTGCCGCCGTAGACGGCTTCCACAATGCCGGCGGCCTGAGATACGCTTCCGCTGGCATGGGGTGTCCGGAAGCAGTGAGGATCGTTATTTCCCGGCAGACAGGTAAAAAAGGGTGACAGATCCGTAGGCGACAGATACCTGCCGTCTTCCGCATAGATTTTACAGGTGCTTTCGTCCGAGATCAGGTATTCCCGTTCGTCCCCGCCCACATGATTATAAATCCCCTGTTCCAGACAGTCAAGGAGGGTGCTTTTACCGGAATATCCGCCGCCGGTGATAACTGTAATACCGCTTTTTAAGCCCATGCCGGTGAGGGTATATCTATCCCGGGTGCGCAGCGAGATTCGCAGGGAAGGCGGTGACTGAAAAGGAAGCGCATTGGGAAGAGGCAGCTGCATTGTACCCTGCCTTGGCAGGATACTGCCGTCTGTGATGAAAGCCAGCAGTCCGTTCTCCTTAAGAAAGGCGCGAATCTGCAGCTGGCGGGAATAGAGCTGCACATGCTTTGCGAGCGCCGTCCGGTCTGCTGTCTCCAGACGGTCACAAATAAGATCCAGCAGTGTCTTTATTCCTTTATAGCTGTTTTTACCATGGACGAGGACTCCGTTAATCAGGGGAAAACGACAGATTATTTTCAGACGGAAGGCATGTCTGTCTTCTACATGGAGGCAGCCGTTTCTGGTAAGAACTACGGGGCCCGATTCCTGCATGGCAAAGAAGATTTTTTCCCTGGTATCCTTATGGTCATTTTGAAAGCTTTCCGACAATGAGTTCACGGGAACGCTAAGCAGCCGAAGAAGTCAGTCCTCATATGCCGTTCGGAAGGGAGAACAGTTGTCGTGGATATTTTCCGGTATCCATACATGGAGCACCATTTGCTCCGGCGTCCGGAAGCCCGTGCCGGTAAACTGGAAAGATACCGTACGGTAGTCAAAGATTTTTTCATCTTCAACGGGCTGGTTGGAACTGGAGACCGAGCTGTAGTATATCTGTTTCTCTGTATAGAGATTGTGAAGACAGGCTTTGTTTTGGGTGTGGTATGACTCCATCAGTTTTTTAAATTTTCTCATCTGATACCTCTTTCTTTGTTCATGATTTTACAGGGTTGCAGTATTGCAGATACAGGAGAACAAATGAGAGGAATTTCAGATCAACAAAAAAGGACATACCCTGCGGTATGTCCTAACTGATTTTAGATCAGAGCCCCGGCTGTCAAAGGAATATCAGGACTGCAGATAGAGAGAGCAGGAATCAGCTAATATAACATCTCCGCTGTAAGAATTTGTCCTTATTACATTTGTCCTCGTCATATTAACCACTTCCTTTCTGCATATCTGCAATAGATAAACTAAGTCTAACAGCGCACATTCCGGATGTCAACATAAAAATGGGCTGTGTCAACATGAAAATAGGCCCTTCCTTGACAGAATGATAAAAAATGATAAGATAAAGGTAGAAGAGTGGAGAAATAAGGAAAGTCAGGTGCGTAAAAATGGTATGCCGCGTGATGACGGAGGCGGATATTGATCTTGCAGTAGCGATTTACATAGAGTATTACAACGCTCATGAGGATGGAGTGTGGACGAGAGATACTGCTTACCGGCGCATCCATCAGGTGTGGAGCAGGGAGGACTCTCTGTGCATGATGCTGGAAGACGGTGAAGAAATAATCGGCTTTGTCATGGGTTATTTTGAACAGTATGATGATATTCAGGCTTATGATCTGGTGGAGATTGTTATTGCTCACGGGTATCAGGGCAGGGGTATGGGAACGCGGTTTATGCAATTGCTCGAGACAAAGGTCAAGGAATGCGGCGGCGCCATGATACAGCTACAGGCCGTAAACGATGAACGACATAACAATTTTTACAGCAAGCTGGGATTTCAAAATTGCAGTAATCTGGTGCTGAAATCAAAGTGGTTAGTGTGAGAAGAATGGAGAAAACAAACGGTGTGCCGGCTGGAATCAAAGCAGTCGGCTTTGATGTGGGGCATACGCTTATTCATTATCGGAATCCGCTGAACTGGCAGGGACTGTACCGCGCAGGGCTTGAGCAGGCGGCAGAGGCGGCAGAGATTACGCTGTCGGAGGATATGATTTTGGCTGCAAAAGAGATTCTCTTACAATACAATACCAGAGTTAATTATCGGGAATGGGAAGTAAGCTCGGATCAAATTTTTAGCGAAATTATAAGGGAATGGGGGCTGCAGGCGGATCTGTCTGTCGTGAAGACGGGATTCTATTCCTTCTTTCGTACAGATGCCGTGCCGTACCCGGAAGTGGGTGACACTCTGAGAGAATTGAAACGCCGCGGGATAAAAACGGGAATCCTGACGGATGTGGCTTATGGGATGGACAATGTGTTTTCCCTGCAGGATATTGCTCCGGTTGCTGATTGGATCGACGTGGCATATACTTCCGTTGACGTAGGCTTTAGAAAGCCAAATCCTGCAGGCTACAGGAAGCTTTTGGATTTTTTTGAGATTTCACCCGGTGAAATGATATTTGTGGGAGACGAAGAAAAGGACATTGCCGGTGCCAAAAGGCTGGGAATGGTTTCTGTATTGATTAACAGGAGTAAAGAAATAAAGAATTTCGGGCAGGACTATACGCTGGATTCCCTGAGCGGCCTTTTTACGATAGAAGGTCTGTCATGAACATTTGATTTTTGGCGTCTGAGGAAAGAAAATTTGCGAAAGAAGCTTGAAATTTACCGGCGGCTATATTACACTTAATAGTAAAGAAGGAAGTAAAGGAGGTGCTGATTTGAGAATAGAGTCTGTTCACAACACATTTCCCAACCGAAGCTCCGTTTATGAAAAGCTATCCAGCGGGAAAAGGATTAACCGGGCGGCTGACGTCGCTGCCGGGCTTGCTATCGCGCAGAAGATTTTAAAGGAAAACAAAGGCCTGGA
>CAZAMX010000074.1:0-4309 GCA_964486095.1 uncultured Acetatifactor sp.
CAGGAGGGTCCAGGCTGAGCAGTGTGCAATGGACAGACTGGATGTTTTCCTGCATGGTTTCCAGGGAAAGGCTATGATCCGGTGAGGAGAGCTTTGAAATTGCAAGGATCTGCTCGGCATAATCCTCAATATTTGTGCCGGTAAAGCTGATAAAGTGGACTGTTCCGGAGCCGGTATCATAGTTAACGGAGCACCTGATTTCACCGCAGTCATAGGATAAAATCTTCTGGAATGAGGTATAGTACTCGCTGCCGCTGTCTACATAGGTGTTAAAATAGGTGTCGTCAAGAGGGCTGTCTTCCGAAGCGTCTTGGCCAAAGAAGTTTATTATTTCTGCTTCAGCCTGATCGTAAGCGATTTCCAGGTGGTAGTAGGTGCACTGAAGGCCGAGAGCCTCAATGTCTTCCGCGGCGTAATAATAATATTTTGTGCCGCCGTAAGTTTGCAAATCCAGAGGGGTGAGAGCCTCAAGACTCTTCCAACTGGCTGAATTCGTTGTGTTTTTCTCGGCAGCTTCGGCTTCTGCATCATCGTCTGGCGTATCTGCGTCGGAACTGCCGGGATCTTCATTTGCATCTTTGTCCGGTATATCTTTGTTGGAACTGCCGGGATCATTATTTGTATCTTTGCCCGGTATATCTTTGTCGGAACTGCCGGGATCTTCATTTGTATCTCGGCCCTGTGCATCATTGGCATTTTTCTCAGTATGCTTTGCATTGTTTTCTCCGGATACATCCCCTTTGGCAGAGTAAGCTTCGCCTGTCGGTTCTGCGTTCTGTCTGTAGACTAAATATGTACATACTGCAAGGCATAAAACAAGGCAGACAAACAGCATGGAACCCAGCACAACCAGCTTGGCAATATCTCTTTTGGGCTTTTCACTTTTGGGTGCGGTAATATTGCTGCTGCCCAATGTGTTCTGAATTATTGCAGGATTGTCGGATTCTGCGGTTTTTTTAGCCGTGGGGACACCGCCTGCCGTGTCGGGATACGGCATGGCAGGAGCTTCTTTTGGCTCGGCTTCCTTGTGTTCATCTGCATTTCTGCCGGCGTCGGCATTGTAGGTATTATATAGTATCACATACCGTTTGCAGTGTTCGCACCAAAGTGTTTCTGACAGTTCCGATTCACAAAAGGGACAATATTTTTTCATAAGTCGCTCCTTGGATATAAGTCTTTCAGGTCTGTATTCCTTCACTCATACTGCAGCTTTTTAATCTGTTTCACAATGCCATTATACTGCATATGTGGTATAGTAACAACAGAAAATAGAGTGAGTATTTTTATGATGCAGGAGGGAATTTTGAAATGAAAAGAGAGGAATTACTGTTCTATAATGCGTATGAGGATTTTTATGCAATGGCAGAAGCATCCGCTGCCTTCCGCGCATTTTGCAAGGATGCCTTTGGGGAGGACTTTTCGCAGGATGGCTTTAGTGACATAAAGCAGATCGACATGATTTTGCAATATGTACCGCATAAAGAGAATGTACATATTTTGGATATTGGCTGTGGCAATGGGAAAATGCTTGGCTATTTGCAGAAAAAAACAGGGGCGTATATTCATGGCTTTGATTATTCGGAGAACGGAATCAAGACGGCGCAAAAACTGTTTCGGACAAATGCAGAATTTAAAGAAGGGATAATCGGTCAAACGGATTATCCGGAAGAGACATTTGACGTTGTGGTTTCTATGGATACTATGTATTTCACAAAAGATATGGCTGCCTTTGTTTCGCAGGTAAAAGGGTGGTTAAAAAATGAGGGTGTATTTTTTGTTGGCTATCAGGAGGGGGATGTTCTGCCAAAGACAGAAAATGCAGATACCACGATGCTGGCAAAGACGTTAAAGAAAAACGGGATGGATTACCAGGTGACCGACATAACGGAGCAAACCTATGAGCTGCTTAGAAAAAAAAGAAAGGCTGCCATGGCACATCAGGCTGAATTTGAGGCGGAAGGATACAGGAATTGGTTTGATATGCTGATGGGGCAGACAGACTGTGCTCGCAGGTCATTAGAAGAATTTAAAATAAATGCGGCAAGATATATTTATGTGGCAAAGAAACAGGGCATATTGCGAAACCCGATTTAATCTGTTAAAATGTAGGAGAAATAAGTGACTTTTGCTGTTCCGGGAGGCGTGATTACTTTTGGGCAGCATGTCGGAAAGGTGTGGCTACGGAAATGAACATTTTGGCGCCGTCGATTTTAGCCGCCGATTTTTGGCGGCTGGGAGAACAGATTCGGGAAGCGGAAGAGGCGGGAGTGAAGTATTTGCACATTGATGTGATGGACGGCTCTTTTGTTCCCTCGATTTCCTTTGGAATGCCGGTGATTCAGACACTGCGCAGTCATACGGGGCTCTTTTTTGACGTTCATCTGATGATAGAAAAGCCGGAGCGCTATCTGCGGGAATTTGCGGACTGCGGGGCTGATCTCATCAATTTCCACCTGGAGGCATCGGAAGACATCCGGGGAACAATAGAGAAGATACATAGCCTGGGAAAAAAGGCAGGCATTACCATTAAGCCGGCGACTCCCGCAGATGCGGTGAGTCCCTATCTGGAGCTGGCGGATATGGTGCTGGTAATGACTGTGGAACCGGGGTTTGGCGGACAGAAGCTGATGCCGGAATGTCTGGACAAGGTGAAGGCGATTCGAAGCCTGGCTGACAGACGGGGGCTGGATATTGATATTGAAGTGGATGGCGGCATTACTGCTGACAATGTGGGGCTTGCGCTGCAGGCAGGCGCTAATGTGATTGTGGCAGGCTCCGCGGTGTTTAAGGGGAATATTACGGAAAATATCAAGGCGCTAATGTGAGAGGAACTTCCAAAGCTTCATAGGCTAACCTGTTGGCCCTGAGATTTAGTCTGAGTAAAGGAAAGGAGGCGGCCATGCACCTGATCGGCGGAGTAGACAGTGATCACAGCTCGGATACTCATCATGTAACGGGCTGTATGCACAGCCACAGCCATTACCACCAGGGAAAAATACAGTCAGGCGGAGGGAATATGAGTGCTCAAACGACCCAGATGCAGATGCAGAAACAGCAGCAGGATGCACAGTTTTCCCTGTCTTCCTGGCTGCAGAGAATACTGTACGGGGGCAGAAGCGTCCTGAAGGGAATCTGGGGAACAAATGAGACGAATACGACCGGAGCTGCCGGTGACAAGGCGGGCAGTGCGCAGCTGATGCCTCAGGTAGGTGACAGCGCGGCGGCAGACAGCCGGGGGACGGCGAAGGATCAGCGGATGGCCGAGCAAAGCGCTGCTTTGCAGGGGAACCCCTATTTTTCCGCTATGCCGGAGAAAAATGCCGCTCATTTGACGCCCTTTCAGAAAATCCGTGCAAAGGTTGTGGCAGGGGCGGAAAAGCTGGCGGGCAGGCTGCCGGGGAAAGCCTTCCGTTTTCAGGCCAAAAATTCATTTCATGCCAAATCGGAGCAGCGGCCGCAGGAAGATTTGCGGAAGCGAAGCAAGTATAGAAAGGATGAATTGGAGATAGACTGTATTTTGACGGATGAAAGCTATCTGATGGATTCCTATGACAGAAAGGGAGAGTACAGTCAGCTGACCACAAAAAAGTAAGTAATCATTGACAGGGTGTCTATAGTTGTGATACTCTCATTATCAAAGAGAAAAAGGCAGTGACGAAGAGAGTACATCAGTTACCTGTTTTACAGAGAATGTCCCGGCGGCATATCTGAGGATATGAATCCGTACAGCTGAGAGGGACAGGACGGGGCGGATGGAACATGGCTTCCGAGCAGCGCACCGAGCGGACGGGGTAAGATACGCATAGACCGGATTTTGCAAACGGAAATGTGCGGTACGTTTAGGACGCAAGGCTGCGACAGGTTCCGCCTGTTACAGCGGATAGAGTTAGGGCAGAGTCGAATGCGGCGGACAAATGTGACAGAAGTGTCACAAGACAGAGCAGGATTGTCGGCAGCGAGATGCTTTTGACTTGAAGAGATCCGGTTTGTGAAAATCGGATGAAGAGAAGTGGTACCACGGGCAGACAGCTCGTCTTCTTGCGCATGAATGAATGATGCGCGGGCAGACGGGCTTTTTTGGCCTTTACAGGTGCGAAGCGGACAAAGTTGTCACTAAAATGAAGATCAAAAGGAGATACGAAAATGCAGAACAGGGGACCTTATTATTTAACTACAGCCATAGCCTATACATCCGGCAAGCCGCATATCGGCAACAATTATGAGATTGTGATGGCGGACAGCATTGCGCGGTTCAAGAGGAAGGAAGGGTATGATGTCTTCTTTCAGACGGGAACTGATGAGCATGGAC
>CAZAMX010000074.1:4319-8750 GCA_964486095.1 uncultured Acetatifactor sp.
CAGAAGATCGAGCTGAAGGCTCAGGAAGAGGGTGTGACGCCGAAGGAATTTGTGGACAATGTGGCGGGCATTATCCGCGGAATGTGTGATCTGTTGAATGTATCCTATGACAAATTTATCCGCACTACGGACGAGTACCATGAAAAGCAGGTACAGAAAATTTTTAAGCGTTTTTATGATCAGGGGGATATATATAAAGGGGCTTATGAAGGTATGTACTGTACGCCCTGTGAATCCTTCTGGACGGAAAGCCAGCTGGTGGACGGGAAGTGCCCTGACTGCGGCAGGGAAGTGAAGCCCGCTAAGGAGGAAGCATACTTTTTCCGTATGAGCAAATACGCGGACAGGCTGATCCAATATATTAACGAGCATCCGGAATTTATTCAGCCCGTGTCCCGGAAAAACGAGATGATGAATAATTTCCTGCTTCCCGGACTGCAGGATCTGTGCGTATCCAGGACTTCCTTTAAGTGGGGGATTCCCGTGGACTTTGACGACCGTCATGTGGTCTATGTCTGGCTGGACGCTCTCTCCAACTATATTACCGGCATCGGCTATGACGCGGAGGGGAATAGTACGGAGCAGTATAAGAAGCTGTGGCCCGCAGACCTGCATTTGATTGGCAAGGACATTATCCGTTTTCATACCATCTACTGGCCCATCTTCCTGATGGCCCTGGGAGAGCCTCTTCCGAAACAGATATTCGGCCATCCCTGGCTGATGATGAACGGAGGAAAGATGAGCAAGTCCAAGGGAAACGTGATTTACGTGAATGATCTGGTGGACTTTTTCGGGGTGGACGCAGTCCGGTATTATATGCTGCACGAGATGCCCTATGAGAACGACGGCAACGCCACCTGGGAGCTGATCGCGGAGCGCACCAATTCCGATCTGGCAAATACTCTGGGCAATCTGGTGAACCGTACCGTTTCCATGAGCAACAAGTATTTTGGCGGCGTGGTAGCGGACAAAGGTACTGCGGATGCGGCGGAGGCTGCAATTGACGAGGATCTGAAAGCCGTGGTGACAGGCACCTGTGCGAAGGTAGTGGAAAAGATGGATGCACTGCGGGTGGCGGATGCTCTGACGGAGATCTTCGGAATTTTCAAGCGCTGCAACAAATATATTGACGAGACAGAGCCCTGGGTGCTGGCTAAGGATGAGGCAAAGCTGAACCGTCTTGCAACGGTTCTCTATAATCTTGTAGAAGGAATCGTGATCGGCGCCTCCCTGCTGGAGCCTTTTATGCCCGAGACCGCGGAAAAGATTGCAAGCCAGCTGAATACCTCTCTGCGGGATTTTGAAACTCTGGATAAGTTTGGGCTTTATGCGGACGGTAATAAAGTTACGGATCAGCCGGAGATTCTGTTTGCGCGGCTGGATATGAAGGAGGTGCAGAAGAAGGAGGAAGAGCTGGAGGCGGCTATGGCTGCTGCGGCTGGCGGAGAGACTGCCCTGGAAGGTGACACACATGTCATAGATATAGAAGGGAAGCCGGAGATCATCTATGATGATTTTGCAAAACTGCAGTTTCAGGTGGGCGAGATTATTGCCTGTGAGGCCGTGCCCAAGTCTAAAAAGCTGCTGTGCAGCAAGGTCAGAATCGGCAGTCAGGTGAAACAGATTGTATCCGGGATCAAAGCCTGCTATACCCCGGAGGAAATGGTGGGGAAAAAGGTGATGGTGCTGGTGAACCTAAAGCCTGCCACCTTGGCAGGAGTAGTGTCCGAGGGGATGCTTCTGTGCGCCGAGGATGAGAACGGGAGTTTCTGTCTGATGAAGCCTGAAAAGGATATGCCGGCCGGTGCGGAAATCTGCTGATCTCATAAATATTATATAAATTTTCTGCAAAAGGACTTAATCTTTTGTCGAAAATGAGGTATACTCCTTATAAGGCAATATTGTGCGCTTATTTAGAGGTGGTTTATGATAAAAGAAGAATTTTACTATGATTCAAGGGACGGCAAGAGCAGGCTGCACGCGGTCAGGTATATGCCGGATACAGACACGGATATTCGCTGTGTGGTTCAGATCGTGCACGGTATGGCGGAGTATATTGAGAGGTATGAGGAGTTTGCCGAGTTTCTGACGGAAAGAGGCTGCGTTGTCACCGGTGAGGATCACATGGGGCACGGAAAATCCGTGGGTAAAACGCAGAAATACGGATATTTCTGCGAGCAGGATCCGGCTACGGTTCTTGTTCGGGATGTACACAGGCTCAAAAAGACAACGCAGGCGTTATATCCGCAGGTTCCTTATGTCATTTTGGGTCACAGCATGGGTTCTTTTATCACCAGAAATTATATGTTTCGTTACGGTACGGGAATCAGCGCCGCAATCATTATGGGGACGGGGATGCAGTCCCCGGCGCTGCTAAAGGTATCCAAGGCCGTAGCCGGTATGCAGAAGGTTTTTTGCGGGCCGAAGCATGTCAGCGGTCTTATTGATAAGCTGGCGTTTGGCAGCTATAATAAGCAGATTCAGAATCCTGCCACGTCCTTTGACTGGCTCAGCAGGGATGCGGAGCGGGTGGAAAAGTATATTTCGGATCCCATGTGTGGATTTGTGTTTACTGCCAATGGTTTTGCAACCCTGTTTGAACTAATTTCCAGGCTGAACAAGCGGGAGAACCTGGAGCGGATTCCCGTGTCCCTTCCGGTGCTGATGGTTTCCGGCGACGCAGATCCGGTGGGAGATTACGGAAGAGGGGTGAGAAAGGCATACGAGAGCCTTCAGGAGGCAGGCCTTGAAAATATTACCCTGACGCTGTATGAAGGCGGAAGGCATGAGCTTATCAATGAAACCAACAGGGACGAGGTCATGCGGGATATATTCCGCTGGATTGAAGAAGAGGTATTGAACGGCGGCAGGTCGGAGCAGCAGATATAATGGATACGAACGAATTGCGGGCCCCCTATATTGTCAGGTGGGCCAGAGAAAATGAATGGGCGCCCGCCATGAAGATGATATGGAAGACCTTTTTGAAATTTGAAGGCAAGGACTATACTCAGGAGGGCATCAGAAATTTTTTTGAATTTATTACGGATGACGATCTCTATGTTGCCTTTCTGAAAGGTACATACCGGATGATGGTGGCGGTGGACGGCGAGAGGGTGATCGGTGCGGGTTCCATTCGAAGCAGGAATCATCTGTCACTGCTGTTTGTGGACGAAGAGTATCATCATATGGGAATCGGAAGTGCGCTGCTGGCAGAATTATGCGATTACCTTAAGAGGGAGACCGGGGAGCACTGCATGTCGTTAAAGGCGGCCCCCTATGCGGTAAATTTTTACAGGAAACAGGGATTTCGGACCGTGAAGCCGGAAGAAGAGTACTCCGGGATCCGTGTGACGGCCATGGAGAAGGTATTCTGACAGGAAAGGGAAGGTGTGGAGATGAGGTTATTTAACCTGGACAGTCCGCTGATGCAGGCGTTAAACAAGGTTGCGGATCTTTTGTGGCTCAATGTACTGACTTTGATCTGCTGTCTGCCGATTGTGACTATCGGAGCGTCTTTTACGGCCATGAATTATATGGCGTTAAAAATCGCGCGAAATGAGGAATGTTATATTACAAGAGGCTTTTTTAAGTCTTTTAAGGAAAATTTTAAGCAGGCCACGCTGATCTGGCTGATTCTGCTGGTGATGATTTCTATCTTAGTCGCGGATTTTCTGATTATGAGCGGCGGCGGGGAGACCGGCTTTGAAAAGGTTTTGTGGGGAGTTATTATGGCCGTTGCCGTTATGGTGGCGGCAACCATGATTTATGTTTTTCCGGTGCTGGCAAAATTTGACAATACCGTATTTAAGACGCTGAAAAACGCGTTTATGATAAGTTTGATGCAGTTTCCCAAGACGATTATCATGATCATTGCCTATGCGGCTCCGCCGGTGCTGTTTTTTACCGTGGTGCAGACTATGCCGCTTTGCCTTATGTTTGGTCTTTCCGTTCCGGCCTGGATTTCCGCGAAGCTGTATAATAAATTCTTTAAAAAGCTGGAGGATCAGGTAATGGCGGCAAATCCTCCCGCGCAGAAGGAAGCAGGAGAAGAAGATGAGAGGATTTTTCGGGATGAGCTGGACCCGGTGCTGGCGGAGAAGGACATAACTCAATGAGTTGTCAGTTTTGTACAATCCAAGGAATAAATTTTTGGGCAAGTTGACAGGCGTTGAAAAAAACCGCCGGGATTGTAAGCAAATTTTACAATCTGTTATCAAAAGTTTGTGAAATAGTGGTATGGTCTTGAATATGATTATTAGCTATACTGTTTTTAGGTTGAACGGTACTGTGCCGTGAAACAAATGACGAGTAGTTTAACTATGAAAGGAGTTTTTTATGGCAAGTTTATCTTTGACAAATGTTTGTAAGGTGTACCCCAACGGTTTTGAAGCAGTTAAGAATTTTAACCTGCAGATTGCGGATCAGGAGTTC
>CAZAMX010000075.1:0-8725 GCA_964486095.1 uncultured Acetatifactor sp.
AAAGACCCAGATAATAAACAAAGACCAGTGCGGAAGCAACCAGCACTACATAACATACGATTCGCTGAAATACCATCTGTTTTTTATACATAAAAAACCTTCCTTGATTTTGCAATGCCGCGCAAAATCAACCTCACCGGTCAATTCGGCTATTAGTTTATTTTGCGCGGCTTTGCTTTTAGTCAATGATCCTGATCAGGATCTTAGTTGTTGCTGTTGTAGAACTGAACAAGATACTGCCAAGCAGTCTCCTTAAGCTGCAGATACTGTGCTCCGCTCCAGCTGTTTGTAACGGTTGCAACAGTCTCGTCAGCGGAGGAAGTTCCCTCACCGGAGAAGCCGCCCACGATAATGTCAACAAACAGGTTCTGCTGATCCTTGCTTTGTCCGAAACGTCCGCTTGCACTCAGTTCCGAGAATCCTGCAATGGTATCG
The DNA here is from genome assembly GCA_964486095.1 of uncultured Acetatifactor sp. Lineage (GTDB taxonomy): Bacteria > Bacillota > Clostridia > Lachnospirales > Lachnospiraceae > Acetatifactor. The sequence continues at coordinate 436 of CAZAMX010000075.1, forward strand.
TTCTCGGCCTTAGTGTTAGGCAGAACGGTAGGCACAGAGGTGTACCACATATTGTCTGCCAGTGCCAGTTCAGGATGCTTGATAGTGCCAAGGCCGATAGCGTTGGAGATATAACCTGCCCCTTCCTTACCTACTTCATGAGTACACTGATACTCAAAGGCCTGGCTCTTTACAAAGCTTAAGGTAGATCCAAGGTACTGACGAGCATAGTTGGTATAGTTACCCTTTGCCTTCTCCCAAAGCTCTGCATAGGTTGCATCAGCAATCTTGGGCATTTCCTGACCGTTAAACATAAAGGTCTCGGTGCTTCTGAATGCAGCGGGGCCATAGGACATCAGGATCTGGCCTTCAGGGCTGAACGCATAATCAATCAGCTTCAGTGCAGCATAAAGCTTGTCTGTATCATCACCTACGCCTGCCTTGGAAATTGCCCAGCCGTCTGTCTTAACGGAACGCCAGGACTCGGTAAATCTCATGAACTGCTCGCCTGTGCCGTCATCCCACCGGGCAACGGGCACCATAACCGCCATATACTTCTCGCCATCCTGCAGCTTGGTCTCGTTGTATACGGTCTGGGTCTGGTTGTAATCGTAGTGCATAAATCCAAGATCATTCTCCAGCATAGTCTCGGTCTTCTCTTCGGAGCTGTCAATAAAGGACTTGGAGATCAGACCTTCCTGAGCCATTGCATTCATTCTTTCAAGTGCTGTGTAGGTAGCCGCTTCCTGACGAGCGTCATGGAGCTTGCCGTCATTGCCTACATAGAGGTAATCCTGTCTGGACTCCAGACCACGGACACCGAACAGGCTGCCTGCAAAACGGAACATATCCACACGTCTCTGGTTGTTTGCATCCTCACGGGAGAACAGGCCCTGAATGGTATCTGTGCCGTTGAGGGTAGGCGCATTGGAAACCACGCAGCGCAGCAGAGCTACCAGCTCGTCTGCATCCCATGCCGCATTCTGTCCGCAGAACAGATTGGAACGGGTGGTGCCGTAGTATCCGCCGTAAGCTTCATCAATGTAGGTACGGAGCATGTTAACCGCGTCAACGCCGCTCATGGAACCGGCATCGTTCATTTTCTGTACGATGTTGCCGGCAGCGTCATAATCCTTGGTAACCTTCTCCACAGACTTGCCGTCAGGTGTAACCACCTCAACCTCAACCTTGCCGGAAGTAGGCATATAAGGCTGATAAACAGGCGCTGTGGTAGTTCCGCTCTTATCGGCTGTAAACTCGCCTTCACCGTCCAGGAGCTTCTGTACCCAGTCAACTCTCATCAGGGGCATACGCTCGATGTCATTTACACCGTCAAAATAAGGTGAGAAGTAGATAGCACCCGTGGTGGTATCACCGGTAATAGACAGGCGTACAATCGGATTTGCCTCCAGGTAAGCCTTAAAGTTAGGCATGCTGTCAATGTACTGATTCAGGTCTACAACCATTCCGGCCACGCCGGCCTCTGTCAGAGTGCTTGCGGTGCCGCTGACCATATCAACCTGATCCAGCTGCTCTTTCCAGTACTCCCACTCCTTAGAAGCGCTGTTGCCCTGATATTTGTCCTCAAATACCATACCCAGCACATTCTGAACCTCAACCCAGGTGGGTTTTAAGTCACCGGCATTGTAGGTGTTGCCGTCTGCCAGAGTGATTCCTTCTCCAGCCACTTCAGGGTCAAAGAACAGTCCGGTTTTGGTGCTGTTATAGCCTGTTGCCATGCGAAGTACGGTGCCCTCCGCAAAGGTAAGCTCCGGCGCGGAAGTATTTATATCCCCGCCTTCGTTTCCGCTCTGGCTGTCATCGCCGCCATTGTTTGCTTCGCTGTTGCCTGCTCCCCCGTTGTCACTGTTCGTGGGAGTGCTGCTGCTGGGCTGGTCGCTGCTGCTCCCGCTGTTTCCGTCGTTGCCGCAGCCCGACAGAAGCATTGCAGTGGCCAGAGAAATCGCCAGCAATGAAGTAAGTTTCTTCTTTTTCATTTTTTTCCTCCTTTTTCTATATCAACCGCATTATAATGCGCGATTGAGCAATACAATACCTGCCCTACTTCACTCCGCCTGCATTGACGCCCTTGGCAAAATACTTCTGGATAAAGGGATAAATAATCAGTATGGGCACAATAGAACAGACGATCAGAGCATAAATTACCGAGTCGGAAGCATATATTTCATTCCAGCCCGTCATCGCCTCAGGATCCGTAAACTCTTCCAGGCGCAGGCGGATAAACACCTGCAGCGGATGTTCATTCGAGTTTGAAATCATCTGTCTTGCCCAGAAGTATCCGTTCCAGCGGGAAATGCCAAAGAACAGAGCCACCGTAGCGATAATGGATTTGCTCATGGGTATATAAACCCGCCAAAGAACCTGCATTTCCGTAGCGCCGTCCACAATGGCTGCTTCCTCAATCTCTGAGGGAACTCCCTCAAAAGAGTTACGCAATAATATAATATTCATGGCAGCCATACCCATGGCAATGACCACCAGCCATTTGTCATCCATAATACCCACGGCATTGAATACCCGCTTGGTATCCAGGTAATTCAAATACTGAGGCACAAGCCCCGCACTGAACCACATGGTAAACACCAAAAAGAAGTTAAAGCCCTTGCGGAACAGCAGCCTTTTCTTCGACAGCGCATAAGCTCCCAGAATGGAAATCCCCAGCGCCCAGATGGTTCCGTAAAAGGTTAAGAACAAGGTGTTTGTATAAGCATTCCAAAACATATTATTGTTGAACATTCTGGAAAAAGCCTCAAACTGTATATCCTTAGGGAGCAGAAGCAGCTCGTTGTACTCCACCACATGCCTTCCGCTTATGGAAGCGGAGAGGGTATACACAAACGGATAGAGGCAGCAGATCGCAAATATGGTCAACAGTGTATAGCTTATGATCTTAAATATTAATTCCGATATTTCCAGTTTTCTCTTCATACTTTTTCAGCCAGCCCCTTTAATAAAGTGATACGTTGGATGCTTTCCGGGCAATGGTGTTCGCCCCGATGACCAGAAGCATCCCGATTACGTTGTTCATCATTTCCGCCGCAGAGGCCAGCCCCTGCATGGTTCCCGCAATACCGTACCGCTGTGAGAAAGTGGATACCACATCCGCCGTCATATAAGTATTGGGGTTGTACAACAGCAGGACCTTTTCATACCCTACGTTCAGCAGGGAACCGATCCTGGTAATCAGCATGATAACGATGGTTGACAGGATACATGGCAGCACCACATATTTCATCTGTGCCAGCTTACCGGCTCCGTCGATCTGCGCCGCCTCATAGCTGGTGGGCGCTATGGCAATGATGGCCGCAAAGAATACGATACTGTCGTAGCCGGCTCCCTCCCAGATACCGCTGATCTGGTAAATTGCCCGGAAGAAAGACGGGTTGTTCAGCAGGCCTGCAGATGCCGCTTCTTCACTGATCAGCCCGATCCGTTCAAGTATCTGGGAAAGAATACCCATACCAGAAGTAAGCGATTCCTGCTGTACAAGCATGGTCACCATGGAAGTCATAACAACCGTAGACATAAACTTAGGCAGATACGTCACCACCTGACATACGCTGCGGGCAATATTGGAACGAATCTCATTAAAGAACAGGGCAATGATAATCGGCATGGGAAATCCGAAGCACAGCCCGTAAAAACTTAACAGGAAGGTGTTGCGGAAGGCCCGCCAGAACTCCGTAGAAAGTCCGGTCCCCCCCACCAGCAGATTTTTAAAATGGGAAAATCCCAGATAATACTGATCCGCCACCGGCTTTACCGAATCCGTTATCTTGAAACACCCCAGCAGCTCGTACATGGGGAAATAACGCCAGAACAGAAACACCAGAATCATCGGCACCAGCATCAGGTACAGCCGCCAATCCTTTAAGATCATCCTGCCCACATTCAGCCAGTGATGCTTTTCCACGTCATCCCTGACAATCTGCTCCGGATTTTCAATATAGGTTCCGCTTTCCTCATCAAAAATCAAATAATCACAAGCGCCCCGCTGCATCCTTAAAACCTCCTATAAATTCTCTTTTCTTCTCTCCGCCTCCGTGCGGATCAAATAACTCTTTTGATCCTCAAAAAGCCCGTCCGCTTTTCGGGAAATCAGCACTACCACCGCCGCATACAAAAGCGAAAGGGAGTCTGACATAAAAAACGTAACTATGGAGCCCAAGCTTCCTCCAAAGATAAGGCTTACAAGCCATCTTCCCAGCTGTGCGCCGCCAAAAGCCGCCGCCACAAACAAAACCGTAAAATGAGCCTTGGCTCTCACCGCCTCTTTGCCCACAGCCTTAAAAAGCACAAGGGCAGCCAAGGCAAAACAGTTGCCGACGCAGTATGTCAAAAATTGCTCCGTGCTGCCTCCCTGCGCCAGGCAAAAAACGAAACCGCCTGCCACGGCATGTATCGCCGCCCAGCCCCCCCAGCGCATCATGACAATACATAAAACAGCCACCAGCTGAGACAGGGTGTAAAGCTCACCGGGAAACCATCTTGACGCCGCCATCACCGTAATATATTCAAATACGGAAAGGATGGCCAGCCAGATCGTAAGATCGATGGCCCTGTACTGCTTAAACGAAATATTCTTCATATATAATATGTTCTCCGGCAATTACAGCAATCTGCCTGTTTATGTGTATGATTTGGACACTTTTATTTAAACATTGCCTAAATCGAAAATGCCCTTGATTTTAAGTATACCACTTTTTTGAATAAATTCAACGTTTTTTTATTAAAATTGCATAAAACTCCACAAGCCGACCTTATCCGACGCATTACTGCCCGCCTGCCTTCCTCATTCATTCCTGTTTCCCGCTTCAAACGATGAGCCGGGCACAGGAAAATTCCCGGCAGATGCCCCCTTCTTCCTATGCCAGTCCCAAAGCCGTTCCCGCCCCATGGATCAGGAAAGCAATTACCCAGGCGATCGCACACTGGAAGAGCACGATTCCGGCCGCAGCCTTCACACCACCCATTTCCCGCTTTACCGTTGCCACTGCCGCCACGCACGGCGTATAAAGTAAGGTGAAGACCAGGAATACAACTGCCGTAAAAGGCGTAAATAGGGTATTCAGCAAAGATACATTACCGCCTAAAAGCACCGTCAGGGTGGAAACCATATTTTCTTTGGCGGTAAATCCGGTAATCAACGCGGTGGAAACTCTCCAGTCACCAAATCCCAAAGGCGCAAATATCGGCGCCGCCAGACCGCCCAGCATGGCCAGCAGACTTTCCTCCGCGGAAGCCGCAACATTCAGCCGCAGGTCAAAGGTCTGCAAAAACCAAATCACGATGGAGGCCGCAAATATGATTGTAAAGGCTTTTCTGATAAAGCCCTTTGCTTTTTCCACAATCAGCTGCAGCACACTTTTGGCAGAGGGCAGCCGATAGTTGGGGAGCTCCATAACAAAGGGAACCGGTTCCCCCTTGTATTTGGTCTTTTTTAAAAATAAAGCATACAAAACAGCACACAGGATTCCGAAAACATACAGTCCCACCATCACAAAAGCCTGATAAGCTCTTGGGAAAAAGGCACTGACCATCATGGAATAAACCGGCAGCTTTGCGGTACAGCTCATGAAGGGCGTCAGCAAAATTGTCATTTTGCGGTCCCGCTCGCTGGAAAGGGTTCTGGTAGACATGATAGCCGGAACAGAGCAGCCAAAGCCGATCAGCATGGGCACGATACTTCTTCCGGAAAGACCGATTTTTCTAAGCAGCCTGTCCATCACAAAAGCCACTCTTGCCATATATCCCGTATCCTCCAAAATAGAAAGGAAGAAAAACAAAGTTACTATCGTTGGCAGAAAGCTTAAGACACTGCCCACACCGCTGCAAACACCGTCAATCACTAGAGAATGTACCACAGGGTTTACTCCGGCTGCGCCAAGCAGCCGGTCCAGCAATGCCACAATCGCATCTACCCCCATTGTCATCAGATCGGATAACACCGCTCCGATCAGGCTGAAGGTCATGGCAAAAATAAGCGCCATGATACCGATAAAGCAGGGAATCGCCGTATACTTGCCCGTCAACACCCTGTCTATGGCCATACTGCGTTTATGCTCCCTGCTTTCATAGGGACGCACAACGGTTTTCGCGCACAGAGATTCAATGAAGGAAAATCTCATATCCGCAAGGGCCGCTTCCCTGTCCAGTCCCGTTTCGGCCTCCATAACAGATACCAAATGCTCGAATACCGCTTCCTTTTCAGACGAAAGACAAAGCTTTTCCGCGATCAGATGGTCATGCTCCACCATCTTCGTGGCCGCAAACCGAGCCGGCAGCTCTTTATCCCTTGCATCCGCCTCCAAAGTATGTATTGCCGCATGAATACAACGGTGTACCGCACCCACAGAATCACTTTCATCCCCGCTTGCCGGACAGAAGTCCACCCGCCCGGGAAGCTCCCTGTGCCTTGCCACATGAAGCGCATGGTCAATCAGCTCTTCAATTCCCTCATTTTTAGCCGCGGAAATGGGTACAACGGGAATGCCCAGAATTTCTTCCAGCTCGTTTACCCGCACGGAACCGCCGTTTGCCCTGACTTCATCCATCATGTTGACCGCCAGTACCATGGGGATCTCCAACTCCATGAGCTGCATGGTAAGGTACAGATTCCGCTCCATGTTGGTGGCATCAATAATATTAATGATTCCGTTGGGACGGACATTCATCAGAAAGTCTCTCGTAACAATTTCTTCGCTGGAATAGGGGGACAGAGAATAAATTCCCGGCAGATCCGTCACCGTGGCTTCCGGATGATTACGGATCACGCCGTCCTTACGGTCCACCGTCACTCCCGGGAAATTTCCCACATGCTGATTTGAACCGGTAAGCTGGTTAAACAAAGTTGTCTTGCCGCAGTTCTGGTTGCCGGCCAGAGCAAATGTAAGCTTTTCACCCTTTGGTATCTCGCGGGCCCCCTCTTCAATGCGGCGGCCCTGCGCCCTGCCCAGCTCTCCCACCCCGGGATGAGCCACAGGCGCCTTCCTTTGCTCCTGCCTGGCCTGCTCCTGCTTTGTATGAATTTCTTCAATCTCGATCTTTCGTGCTTCCTCAAGCCTCAGCGTCAGCTCGTAACCCCGCAGTTCAATCTGAACCGGATCCCCCATGGGCGCAATTTTTTGCAGCGTGACCTCTGTCCGCGGGGTCAGGCCCATATCCAGCAAATGATGCCTCACTATGCCGTTTCCCCCTACAGAACGGATATAAGCACTCTGCTTCGGCTTTAGTTCATCCATTGTCATCTTAACTTCACCTCATCCTTATCGTTTCGGGTAGTCTTTACTAACTCTGTTATAGCGAAAAACACTGTTCCTGTCAAGAAAATTGTAACAGACAGCTCAGACTTCCTCACGCTTCTTACGGAGCAGCCCTTGAACAAGATGATAGATTCCCCTGATTACGGAAAAAACAAAAAACATACAGAAGAATCCAAACACACCGAACACAATATCCGCAAAATCCATAGCTCCCGTATGCGTGACCCGCTGCCCGATTTCAATGGCAAAGGTGATGACGATAATCAATGTGAACACATAAAACCAGCTGATTACCATAATGTGATTATGCTTTACCAGCCACTTGAAAATTGGGTGAATCACAAATATCATTGCCATTCCCAACGCCCCGATAATCAGAAAATGAAGCTCTTTATCGGAAAAATTGTACTCATAGGCATCGTTCAGCTTTAACAGCCAGCTATGCACTTCCGCTATTCTTTCTACGATCCAGTATAAAAATCTGCTCATATCCTGTGTATCTCCCAATTTGATTTATTGTTTATAACTGTCAGCTTTTTCAGTCAAATACCTTCTGTGCGAAGTTATAAAATCCAAGATACCATATGCCGAAATCATGTCCTCCGCTAAGCTCCTGCCACATGTAATTTTCTCCGTCCGTAAACCTGTCGCTTAACTGCGGAAGCTCCTTTGCGGCTGCTGCGGCGCTTTGATAGGCAATTGTATCTTCCGTTCCGCAAATATTGTAAAAAAACTTTATCTCCTCGTCGGGGAACTGCTCATCTATCGTCTTTACAATATCCGCTCCTATGTATGAGGTAGGCGCTGCGGAAAAAGCCCCAAAATAGCTTATTATATCCAGACATTCGCACATGCCGATGTTAATGGTCTGCATGCCGCCCATAGACAGGCCTGCCATTGCTCTGTGTTCTCTGTCCGCTTTCATATCGTAACCGTCTTCACCATATTGGCCGTATGTCGCATAATTACTTTCTATATAAGGAATCAGATCATTCCGCAGCTCTTTCCCGAACTCATAAAAGGAATTG
>CAZAMX010000076.1:0-8719 GCA_964486095.1 uncultured Acetatifactor sp.
ACTTCGTCTTGGTTTCGTCGGTTTGATTCTGGCTTTGATCGGGAACAAAAAGAATCGCTCAAGCATTGGTATCGCCGGCCTTGTCTGCTCTATCATTGCCATTCTGTTTGGCATTATCGGCACCATTTATTATGCGCTGGTTATTATGGGAATGACGGGAGCAGGGCCTTTTGCAGAAATGCTTGAGGATATGGGCTTCAATCTGGAAGACCTTTATCGCTATTAAAATGAAAATGTTATGCGAGACAAAGCCCCAAAACTCAAATCTGGAGGATCAGCTGTTTTGGATCGGACTTACGGCACTGGCAGGAGCAACAGCCCTGGCGGTGCTGTATCAATGTGTTTTAAGCCGCTACCTCCCCATGATTCCCTGCTTTTTTAACACCCTTTTCGGGATGTACTGCCCGGGCTGCGGCGGAACCAGGGCGCTGCGTGCCCTGCTCCACGGACATATTTTAAAGGCACTCTGGTATCATCCCTTTGTGCCGTATTTTGCCGTGATTTATGGAGGCTTTCTGCTGACTCAGGGACTTCATCGGTTAGGCGTGAAAAAGATCCGCGGATGGCGGTTTCATGACTGGTATTTGTGGACAGGTCTGGTGATACTTGTGGTAAACTTTGTGGTTAAAAATATCCTGCGGCTGAAATTTGGTATTTTGATGTGATATGAGTTTGCGGCCGGCGTTTTCAAAACACCGGCCGCTGTTATATTTGGCATTTATTGAGGGGAATCTTCCGTAATAATATCCACGTCTTCCGGCGTTTCACCCCGCAGAAAGCTGATAATGATCTGGACCCTTCTGTATGCCCTGGAATAATTTTCATAGGCGTAATCGGCAGTATATTCGTTATAAGAGCCGTTACTGTACGCCTCCTTATAGCTTTCTGCCGCAGTGGTCATATAAGTGCTTGCCTCGTCGGCAGTAGCCTCAAGATAATCAAATTCTTCGGGAAAATCCAGCTTTGCAAAGGACTGAAAGACAATGTCCAGGTCATCCAGATAACCTAAAAATTCAGCCACGGCAGTGTCTGCTTCCGCATCGATACTGTTCATAGCTCTGTCGATCTCGGAAAGCTTGTCGCAGAATTCATCTATGTTTTTACGAAAGCCTGCCACTTTGGGATCCTCCCCGCATGCCGTCAGCAGGGCCACGGCAAGAAGGACTGTAATCAGCATTTTCGGCATCGTCATAAAAAACTTGTTTTTCAATTCAGATCAACCTCCGGTTTGTGTCAACTTTCGGGCATCGTACATTTAAATTTATCATATTTTGTCTGAATAAGCAATACCCCCTTTACGGTTCCTTCCGATATATGATATGATTGGGTGTAACCGTTCAGTGACCTGTCTGAACTGTTACTATGATGGAATACAGTTCATTCAGCCATACGAAACTGGAGAAACCTTTATGACGCGAAACGAATTCCTGGAATTATCAAAAAATTATATCTACTTAGACGGAGCTACAGGGTCGAATCTGGTAAAGGCAGGAATGCCCTCCGGTGTCTGTCCGGAGCAGTGGATCCTGGAGCATCGGGAGATAATGTGTAAGCTTCAGAAGGAATATGTACTTGCCGGATCTGATATTTTATATGCGCCTACCTTTACGGCCAACAGGGTAAAGCTTTCGGAATATGGCCTTGCCGATCGACTGGACGCCATGAATCGGGAGCTGACAGCCATTTCCCTGGAGGCCGCCCAAACGGCCTCCGGCCGCAGGGTGTATGTGGCCGGAGACCTGACCATGACGGGAGAACAGCTTGCTCCCACGGGACACCTGGCACTGGAAGAGCTGATCCGGATCTATAAAGAACAGATCCTTGCCCTGGTGAAAGCAGGGGTGGATCTGCTGACGATAGAGACCATGATGAGCCTGGCAGAGGCCCGGGCGGCGCTCATCGCCGCAAAGGAGGTCTGTGAGCTGCCCGTGATGGTGACAATGACCTTTGAACCGGGGGGAAGAACTTTGTACGGCACGGATGCACGAACTGCGGCCGTGGTGCTGGAAAGCCTTGGCGCCTGCGCCGTCGGGGTGAATTGTTCCACGGGTCCGGGCGCCATGCGGCAGATTGTAGCCGATATGGCCGCTGTCACCAAAAATATACCCATAATCGCCAAGCCTAACGCAGGACTTCCCTTTCTGGACGAACAGGGACATACCTGTTATGAAATGGACACGGATCAATTTACGGCGGAAATGAAGGAACTTACAGCTGCCGGTGCAACGGTGCTGGGTGGCTGCTGCGGAACAACGCCGGAGTTTATCCGCGGTCTTGCGGATGCCTTTGGCCGCAAACCGGACTTTAAGACAGAGCGCAGAAAGCCGGGAATGCGTTTCCTGGCCTCGGAACGAAGAACGTTTGCATTTGGTCTGGACGGAAATTTTATGATTGTGGGAGAGCGGATCAATCCTACCGGGAAAAAGCTTCTGCAGGCCGAACTGCGGGAGGGCATCATGGACAGGGTGCTGCAGTTTGCCGAAGAACAGGAACAGGACGGCGCGTGTATTCTGGATGTCAACATGGGGATGAGCGGCATCGACGAAAAGGCCATGATGCTTCGCACCATAGAGGAAGTTTCCGGCGTTACCAGCCTGCCCCTGTCCTTGGATTCCAGCCATGTGGAGGTGTTGGAGGCTGCGCTGCGCAGTTACCCGGGAAGGGCGCTGGTTAACTCTGTCTCGTTGGAAAGGGAAAAATTCGAAAAGCTTCTGCCCATTGTGAAAAAATACGGAGCCATGTTTATTTTGCTGCCCTTATCCGATAAGGGACTTCCGGAGAATCTGGAGGAAAAGATTCACATTATAGATACCATTCTGGAGAGGGCCTATCTGTTGGGAATGGAAAAAGAGGACATCGTGGTGGACGGACTGGTGGCTACGGTGGGAGCCAACAGGAGAGCGGCCCTGGAAACGCTGGAGACCATCCGCCACTGCAGGAAGGCAGGGCTGGCTACGATCTGCGGGCTGTCCAACATTTCCTTTGGCATGCCGGAGAGAAGCTATGTGAACACGGCATTCCTCACTCTTGCCATCAGAGAAGGGCTGACCATGGCCATCGCCAATCCCACACAGGAGCTGCTGGTCAGCTGTGCATTAGCCACGGATCTGCTGTTGGATAAAGAAAACGGTGATATGAAATATATAGAATATGTGGAGCAAACAAAAGAAAAGCGGGCGCAAAGGGAACTGCTGAAAAAGCAGCAGGTAAACGAAAGCCAGACAAATTCGCCGCAGATAAAAGACCCGGCTCCGCAGAACGAAGGGAACCGGGCAGAGACTCCGGCGGAGAGCGAAAGCAGACAGAGGCTCCGTAACGCCGTCATGAAGGGAAACAAGAACGGCATTGCCGTCATCACGGATGAGGCCTTGAAAGCAGGGGAAGCCCCACAGGCGCTGCTCAATGAGGTCTTGCTGCCTGCCATCAACGAAGTGGGCGAGCTGTTTGACAGGGGAAAATATTTTCTGCCCCAGCTCATCGGCAGCGCAGAAGCCATGAAAAATTCCATTGAGGTGCTGGAGCCTCTGCTTTTACAGGAAAACAGCGGGGAAACGGACAGGCCGGTGGTGGTAATTGCCACGGTAGAAGGGGACATTCATGACATCGGGAAAAATCTTGTGGCTCTGATGCTGAAGAATCATGGGTTTCAGGTGATTGACTTAGGAAAGGACGTCCCGAAGGAAAAGATTGTTGAGGCCGCAAAAGAGCATCATGCCCGGATTATTGCCCTGTCCGCCCTGATGACCACCACCATGCAGCGCATGCGGGAAGTAGTGGCCTATGCAAGAGAAAAGAATGTGACTGCAAAGATCATGATCGGAGGGGCGGTCATTACTCAGGAATACGCTGACGAAATCGGCGCAGACGGATATTCCCGGGATGCCGCAGAGGCGGTAAAGCTGGCCAAGCGTCTGATCGGCTCCTTTTAGGATAAGCGGGAGTTGACATGGCAGATATCTAAAGAAGTACCGGTGAGGCAGCCTATCTGCCATGACGAAATGGCAGTGGATCTAGAATTATGTAAATTAGGAGGAACAGAAATATGACAGGTGCAGATGCCATTATAAAATGTCTTGAAGCGGAGGGGGTAACAACCGTATTCGGTTATCCGGGGGTTGCAATCTGCCCTTTTTATAACAGTATTTTGGAATCAGACATTCGTACTGTTTTGATCCGCACGGAGCAAAATGCGGCCCATGCGGCCAGCGGTGTGGCAAGAATGACGAACCGGCCGGGAGTTTGTGCCGTGACCTCCGGTCCCGGCGCCACAAATGTGATTACCGGCATCGCTACGGCCTTTGCGGACAGCATTCCCCTGATCTGCATTACAGGGCAGGTAAACAGCGAGCTTTTAGGCAGCGACGTATTTCAGGAGGCGGATATTACGGGAGCCGTGGAATCTTTTGTAAAGTACAGTTATCTTGTCAAGGATCCCAATGAGATTCCCCGCATCTTCAAGGAGGCATTTCATATTGCCAACACAGGAAGGAAAGGACCGGTGCTGATCGATATTCCCATCGACATCCAAAACGGGTCCGTAAGCAAATTCAAATATCCCGATGAAGTATCACTGCGCACCTACAAGCCTACCGTTAAGGGTCATGCGGTGCAGATTAAAAAGGTGATTCGGGAGCTGGAAAAGGCAAAACGTCCGATTATCTGCGCAGGCGGAGGCGTCCTGCTTAGCCAGGCGGAGGGTGAGCTGAAATCATTTGCCGAAAAGCATAAGGTCCCCGTGGTCTCCACCATGATGGGCATCGGCGTTATGCCCACGGATCATCCCCTTTATTTCGGAATGGTGGGCAATAACGGAAAGCCCTTTGCAAACCGGGCCATGAATGAATCCGACCTGCTGATTATGGTGGGCGCCCGGGTGGCGGACCGTGCCGTAAGCCAGCCGGATCTGATCACCAGGGACAAGGTTCTGGTACATATTGATGTGGATCCTGCGGAAATCGGTAAAAATGCGGGACCGACCATTCCGCTGGTGGGAGACGCAAAGCATATTTTCAGCGATTTTGCCAAGGAAGAATTCGTCTGCTGCTGTGACGAATGGTTAAAGACCCTGGAGGCCTACCGCAGGGAGATGATGCCGAAACGCAACCCCAACCCGGATTTTGTGGATCCTGCCGCTTTTATTGCCAGACTTTCAGAAAGAATGGAAGAAAACGGGGTCTATGTGGCGGATGTGGGCCAGAATCAGATCTGGTCCTGCGGCTATGCGAAAATAAAGAACGGGAAGTTTCTTACCTCAGGCGGTATGGGGACCATGGGATATTCCATTCCGGCGGCAATGGGAGCCAAGCTTGCCGCGCCGGAAAGGCAGGTGGTTGCAGTCTGCGGAGACGGCTCCTTCCAGATGTCCATGATGGAGCTTGCCACCATGCGTCAGCATGATATTCCGGTAAAGATTGTGGTCCTGAAGAACAATTACTTAGGAATGGTGCGGGAGTACCAGCACTATACCTACAAGGATCATTATTCCGTGGTTGACCTGTCCGGAAGCCCTGACCTGGAAAAGCTTGCCGAAGCTTATGGTCTTCCCTTCCTGCGCCTGGAAAACATGGGGCGCTGCGAAGAGATACTTGATGAATTTTTAAAAGGCGACCGTTCCGTCCTGCTGGAATGTCTGATCGACCGCATGGATTTGGTGAAATGAACAGGAGGTATCCATGAAAATGAAGACTAGAATTTATTCCGTTCTGGTAGAAAACCGTTCCGGCGTGCTGTGTAAGGTGGCGGGCCTTTTCTCCAGACGCTGCTTTAATATTGACAGCCTTGCAGTAGGAGAGACGGACGATTCCGCAGTGTCCTGCATGACCATCGTCAGCAGCGGAGATGAGCGGACCATCGAACAGATCGAAAAACAGCTGAATAAAAAGCTGGATGTCATTAAAGTCAAAACCTTTTCCGAACAGCAGTGTATCACCAGAGAGCTGATGCTGGTCAAGGTAAAATATAATAAAAACAACCGCCGGGAAATTCTGGAGATCTGTGAGAGCATGAATTCCGTGGAGATTGTTGATATGTCCAAGCATTTTATGATGCTGCAGATCTGCGACGCTCCGGAGCGGGTAAAATCCCTGATTACCCTGCTGGAGACCATCAGCATTGTGGAGGTGGCCCGCACGGGTACTCTGGCCCTTTCAAAATGCGGCGAAAACGAGTAAGATAGTAACAGCTTTGCAGCAAGTCACGCCGCCCTGGGGGTAAGTACCTTCCTGCAAAGACACGCTTTCGCTCGGGAAAAAACGTAACGGTACCTAAGTCTCCAAATTACGGAGACTAAGTACCGACGTTTTTTACGGTCTTTGCAGGAAGGTACTTACCCCTCAGGCGGCTGATAACGGGCGAAAACATGTCTGCATGAGAATGGCGGCAGGCTGTGGTCGTCAGGTTGCGGAGGACTGAACTGATACAAGTAAGCCGCCCTGCGGTCCTTTGGCGGTTGACATTCCGGCGGGATATTGCTATATTAAGACAGGTAATTGTGAAAGTCCGGCTGTGCAGGAAGCGCGGCGCAATTATTTGTGTTCTACAATTATTTGAGCAATATTAAGAATGAGCAATGTAATATTAAGAAAAAGAGGGGTGACTTCCATGCAAAAAAAAGTATTTCAATTACTGGTTGACAATACCTCCGGCGTGCTGAGCCGCATTTCCGGCCTGTTTTCCAGACGGGGATACAATATCGAGAGTATCACGGCAGGCGTGACGGCGGATCCCAGATTTACCAGAATTACCATTGTGGCCTCAGGAGACGACGAGATTCTGGAGCAGATTGAAAAGCAGGTGGAAAAACTGGTGGATGTCAGGGATATTCATGAGCTGAAGCCGGAAGAAAGCGTATACCGTGAGCTGGTTTTAATCAAGGTCCATGCTTCCAAAGAACAGCGGCAGGACGTTATCGCGGTGGTTGATTCCTTCCGGGCCAAGATTATTGACTTTGCGCCGGAAAGCCTGGTGATCGAGCTGACCGGAAATCAGCAGAAGGTGGAGGCATTTATCCGGCTGATGGAGGAATACGGCATCCTGGAGCTTGCCAGAACCGGAATTGCCGGTCTGGGAAGGGGTACCGATCATATTATCTATTTGGATGAATAATATCATTGACATTCGGGAGAAAGAAGTATAAATTAGAAGACAAAATTAAAAACAATCATATATTGAAAACCGAAACGGAGGAAAAGAAAATGGCTAAAATTTTTTATCAGGAGGATTGTAATCTGTCGCTGCTGGAGGGCAAGACCATTGCCATTATCGGCTACGGCAGTCAGGGACACGCACATGCGCTGAATCTGAAGGATTCCGGCTGCCATGTGATCATCGGCCTTTATGAAGGTTCAAAATCCTGGGACAAGGCCGTAAAGCAGGGATTTGAGGTGTTCACTGCCGCAGAGGCGGCAAAGAAGGCCGACATCATCATGATTCTTATCAACGATGAGAAGCAGGCTGATCTTTACAAAAAGGACATTGAGCCCAATCTGGAGGCAGGTAATATGCTGATGTTTGCCCATGGTTTCAATATTCATTTCGGCTGCATCGTTCCTCCTGCAGATGTGGATGTTACCATGATCGCGCCCAAGGGGCCCGGACATACCGTAAGAAGCGAGTATCAGGAAGGCAAGGGTGTTCCCTGTCTGATCGCTGTGGAGCAGGACGCTACCGGAAAGGCACAGGATCTGGCACTGGCTTATGCTCTGGGAATCGGCGGTGCAAGAGCAGGCGTTTTGGAGACCACCTTCCGTACCGAGACGGAAACGGATCTGTTCGGTGAGCAGGCAGTTCTGTGCGGCGGCGTATGCGCGCTGATGCAGGCTGGCTTCGAGACCCTGGTGGAAGCAGGCTACGACGAGAGGAACGCTTACTTCGAGTGTATCCATGAGATGAAGCTGATTGTTGATCTGATTTATCAGAGCGGCTTTGCCGGCATGAGGTATTCCATTTCCAATACGGCGGAGTACGGAGATTATATCACCGGTCCTAAGCTGGTTACCGAAGAGACCAAGAAGACCATGAAGAAGATCTTGAGCGACATTCAGGACGGAACTTTTGCAAAGGAGTTCCTGCTGGATATGTCTCCTGCCGGAAAGCAGGTTCACTTTAAGGCGATGAGAAAGCTGGCCTCCGAGCATCCTTCAGAGAAGGTTGGCGCTGAGATCAGAAAGCTCTACAGCTGGAACAACGAAGAGGACAAGCTGATCAACAACTAATGTGTGTAGCATGTGTCTGCGTATGTAATATGTATGGTACATTCGGATGTGTCGTAGATTCAGATTACTGTAGATTCGAATTGCTGTATCAGGCCGCAGCCCGGTTTTCCGGGACTGCGGCTTTTTGCCGTGCGCCTTGCGGCGCACGTTTACATAGTGAGACAGTCTTACTTGGACGATTGAACCAGTCACACTTAACCTTTACTTTTCTCAGCAAAATGGTTATAATAAGTAAAGGAATGAGGTGAGCATGATGATTTCCTATGAAGGACTACTACAGAAACTGAACGACAAGGGGCTTACAAAGACTGCTCTTGCAGAAGAGCTTGGCATTTCCTCCCGAACGGTTGCAAAGATTGGTCGCGGTGAAAAGATTGCCGACCGGGTGCTTGCGAAAATGGCAGTGTTTTTGGACTGCAAGCCGGAAGAACTCTGCCGGAGTGTTACGGACAACGCCTTGCTGCAAACGCTACGAGACGAGAGAAGCATCCGTATGCCGGGTGGCC
>CAZAMX010000077.1:0-8690 GCA_964486095.1 uncultured Acetatifactor sp.
TATTTTAAAACACCCCAACGTGGCACTGTCCACGGACGGGAAAGGAAAGCCATACCGCCACGGCGAAGTGACGCAGGCGGTGGGAAGCATTGCGTTAGGGGACAGTCTGGAGGGCGAAGTGACGCAGGAGCAGGCTGGAACCGATTCCTATGAGCTTTTATCCGAGGAGGATTTAGAAGCTATTATAAACCAATCTCAGAACAAGGAGGAAACAGAACAATGAGGAAAAAGAACGAAAACAGCAGGGGAACCAACAGGCAGCCGATGGGCAGAAAGACAAAAAGGGCGATGGTAGTGTACGCCGCACTGGTGCTTATGATGACAGCCGGGGCAACGACGGTGTATGTAATCATTCGCTGACATACCGGCTGTTTTATAGGCATTAGCAGCGTAGGTTTGAAGTTCCTGCGAGGATTCCTTAAAGAGAGTGTCAACACCGCCCACCAGCTGCTCGTAATCGGCATAAGCGGCAATGACCTCTTTGCCGAGAGACACTGCTGCCGCACCAGCCGCCACAGCAACGGCACCCATTGCGGCACCGATGCCTTTTAAGACGCTGCCGAACTTCTCGAATTTGCCGGAGGATTTATCTGCGGCATCACCGGCCTCGTCGATTTCTTCCTCCAGATCGTCGGCGCTGTCGGCAGCATCGTCCATTTCACGTTCGGCTTCATCCAAAGCCGTGTTGTTGCGGTCCAGTTCACCTTCTGTGGGTCTTTGATGGTGCCGGGATGTTCTAAGATGCCGCCCGGTGTGGCGCCGTTGGCAAAGAACTTAGCACCATATTCCTCGCAGGCGATGGCCATACCGATGGCGTTTTTTGCCATAGCAATGGGACTGTAGCCTACCAGACCATCAAAGCCGAGGCCGGGAATATGCAGCACATCGGTCGGCTGCAGGATAACTGCGGTATCCTTATTGCGGATGGCCTCGTCCGGGCCACGGTAGTAGGTGTAATAGAGCTGGCCGTGTTCATCACGGTCCACCACCATACGATTGGGCATCAGCGGGTATAGGGCCATGACTTCACCTTTGCCGTTGCGAATGATCTGCGCATAGGCGTTGCCCCAGAGGAGCAGGTGCGTCATGAGCGTTTCCCTGAATACGAAAGAGGTCATTTCAGGATTTGGCTCATCGTGAAGCAGTACATACAGCGGATGGTCGATGGCTTTTTCTTTGCCTCCGGTATCGGTGTAGCGATATAGATGCAGTGGAAGACCAGCCACGGCCTCTGCCAAGATACGAACACAGGAATATACTGCGGTCATTTGCATGGCAGAGCGCTCCGTCACGGTTTTGCCAGAGGTGGAACTGCCAAACAGGAAACGATAGCCGCTACCAGCAGTGACATTGCTGGGCTTGTCTCTCGCCTTGAATATTCCAGATAAAATTCCCATAGGAATCACGCTCCCTTCTAAAAATAGGTATAAGAAAAGCACCTACCGTTTCGATAGATGCTTAACCTTATTTGTATGTTCATTCCCTTAATTATGTTCAGATTTTAAGGGAAAGATAAATTGTTTGTGGGAATCACTTCAGTCTGTAATAACAGATATTTTTCCCTGAGCCTTCTCGTTTAAGTTCTCCTGATGCTACCAACTTACGGAGAGCACCTTCGATGGAACTTACACTAAGAGACGGACAAAGTTCACGGATATCTTGCTTGGCGAAACGACCTATTTTGTTCATCGTCGCACGTCTTACTGTTTCCAACGCAGGAAGTTTAGTTTCCACCAGAGCAAAGCGATCTTCAAAATCCTTATAGGCAGCAAGAACAGTTCCAAGCAGATATTTGATAAAAGGAACAGCGTCCTCAGTACCTTCATGCCATCCGGTCTGTGCCTGACCGAGGGCATCGTAGTAGAGGTCCTTGTTTTTTGCAATTTTGGCTTCCAAAGAGATATACTTTCCAACATAGAAACCATTTCTAT
Organism: uncultured Acetatifactor sp.; assembly: GCA_964486095.1. Lineage (GTDB taxonomy): Bacteria > Bacillota > Clostridia > Lachnospirales > Lachnospiraceae > Acetatifactor. Next base: position 1,932 of record CAZAMX010000077.1, read on the forward strand.
AAAGCAATAGGGTTGTGAGCAGTCGGCTCATTCTGCCATTGCCATCGTTGAACGGATGAATACATAGGAAATCATGAATAAATACGGGAATCGCAATCAGCGGTTCGACTTCCATATTTCCAATGACACGATTGTATTCCTCGCAGATTTTATCCAGTGCCTCCGGTGTTTCGTAAGGAGCAAGCGGAGTGAATAAGGTCTCCACATGGCCATCCGGGTGAGTAGCACTGATATAATTCTGGACACTCTTGGTTCTACCCGCCATAGGATTATTCATATGACTGTACAGGATTTTATGCAGTTGCAGGATATAGTTCTGCGTAATCGGAATAGCATCAAAACTCTCGTGAATAATGTTCAGCACATCACGATATCCTGCAATTTCTTGCTCATCACGGTTCTTTGGTGTAGTTTTTTCTTCGACCAGTTGCTTAATACGGGTGCTTGTAGTCACAATGCCTTCAATGGCGTTAGAAGCCTCAGTACTCTGCACCTTTGCAATCTCAACCAGTTTTTCAAGTTCTTCTGGTCGCTGTTTTAGATACATTTCCTGTTTTCCGGCTTCTTTATATATTGCTGCAATCAGACCAAGGATATCTGAATCCCACTTTTGATTCTTGATTTCGGAATAATTAAAAGTCCTCATGACCTCACCTCCAAGTAATTCCCTTAAATTATAGCGCAAATTAAGGGAAAAGTCAATAGAGTGCGGGAACATTCCCTTAATAGTATCTCGCTTTTGAGGGAATATATTCCGAAATCATATAAATAAAATTCCTCGCTCATCGTATACAGAAGCACCGGTGTTTACGCCACAGCGGATCGCACGATCGAGGCCCATAATGGTGGCAACGGCACCGTCGATTTTCTCTGTGGATTTTTCCTTGTCGGCTTTGATATTTCCGGCAGGGTCTGTGCGGACGAAAATGTTGTCCATCATCCAGCGCAATACCGGGTGACCACCGTGAGCGATTTTCTGTTCCAAGGTCAGCTTCATCAGCTCTTTGGTCGGAGGTGACATATCTTTGAAGCCCTGACCGAAAGGCACCACCGTAAATCCCATGCCCTCAAGGTTCTGCACCATTTGCACAGCGCCCCAGCGGTCAAAGGCGATTTCACGGATATTGAATTTTTCACCCAGCTGCTCGATGAACTTTTCGATATAGCCGTAGTGGACCACATTTCCTTCGGTGGTCTGCAAAAAGCCTTGCTTCTCCCAGACATCGTATGGAACATGGTCACGGCGCACTCGAAGCTCCAGCGTATCTTCCGGTATCCAGAAGTACGGGAGGACCACATATTTGTCATCCTCATCCAGTGGCGGGAACACCAATACAAAAGCCGTGCAGTAATGATTAATAAAGCTATCTTAAAGGGAAAAATGTAGCACAGATAATGACCGCTATTCGTGGCCTGAAAAAAGAAATTGGTCATCTCAAGAATACAATGGAACACCCGGACTACGGCAGGGAGCCTGTGATGCGTCCAAGCGAATCTACCCGTTTATGGTGTACCCGTTTATATCTTGAACGGGCCAAGGAAGCGCTCATAGAAGCTGGTGGTACATATACACCTTCACAGGCGGAGTTGAAGGCTGCTGAATTTGATGATAATATCTCAGCAATTTGCAAGCTGGTATTTTCCATCGGCGGCTATTTTGGAGGTTATGAAACTCGAACTTACACTCTTGACGAGGAACACCTTCATTTGGATGTGGAACATTCGCTTATTCTGAAACCAACAAATTTCGACATTGAGCCAGATTATCCATGTAGCAAAGAGGAGTTCCTCGACGGCCTGCGTGAGTTGCATCTTGGAGAATGGCGCAGTAAGTATGACTTGCGCAGATTTGGCTGCATGGTGTTGGACGGGACGCAGTGGGAGCTGGAGATTTATTTTTCCAACGACCACAAGCCAGTGAAGATATTTGGCGATAATGCTTATCCATACAACTTTGACCGTTTTCAAGAACTGCTCGGAATAGAGCTGGATTCTGAGGAGGAAGATGATGACGACGATGAATAAAATCGTATCTGAAGCAGTGGCGAGAAAGGTAATGCTGTGAACAATGATGACAGCATTGCGCCGGTACAGAACAGGGATCGTGAGCCAAAGACAGGAGATCTCACACCACTGGAAATCTATGCGACTTTATCTATGGTTGCGGCATTTTCCTATCTGGCGTTATATTTCTCGTCAGACGGACGGGGTTTGAAGGAGGAAGAGAAGAAAAAGCTTGTCTCCAAACTGATCGGCTGGGCGCGGCAGGGAGGTAAGGTTCGCAAAATATTGGCTTTGGCGGCAATCTTTTTACTGCTGTTCTATTATCATGGAATTATTCGTAAAATGTCATTGGAGAGTAAGGAAGCTTGATTTTTATTTGACAGCCAGAACCCAGCTGTTAAACCAGCGGAGGAATCTGTTGACATAGTCGGCTTCCACAGGCTCTCCGGACAGCACAGGATAAAACAGGAGGAACAGGCCGAAGGCTGCGGCCCCATAGAGGGCCAGCATTATCAGAAAGCTTCTTCTTTTCATCCGCGGCTTAAGCTGTGCCAGGCTGAAACAAATCATCAATACGATAAACACCACGCTGGGAAAGTAGTGATAAATAAAGGTTACTCTGGTGACAAAGCACCAGGGCAGGTATTGTGCCAGATAACCTGTGAGCAGGAAGAGGGCAGCGCTGCGTGAAGGCAGCCGCCCCTCTTCTTTTTGTGTATAGGCGGAGACGGGAGAAGCCATGGAAGCGCCAAAAGACACTGGGGGGGGCGTCCGGCGGCAGCCCTTGAAAAGGAAGAAAAAAGTGTATAATGCGGCGGGTATTCCTGCCCACCAGACAAGCGGATTGCCGAAAGCGCTGATGCCTTCTCTTAAGCCGCCGTTTTTGGGGGCACCGGTGACGATGCCGGAATAGTACCAGATGGGCCGCCGCATTATGGGCCACTGATACCAGGGGGAGGAGTAGGGATGGGAAGATTCCAGCCCGCTGTGGTAGCTGAACATATATTTCTGATTATGCAGTACCCGCAGGAAAAGCCCGTCTGAAGTGCCGTCCCGGAAGGGCAGGTAGGAAAGCAGATAAATCAGTCCTGGAACGGCCACAAAAAACAGGAGGCAGAACAAAATGGTTCTGACGGTACAGGGCAGAAAGCGGTCCAGCATGGTCTTGTGGGAAATATCGCCCGTTGTACCTTCCGGGTCTTTTAAAGCATAGCGGTATTCCCGGTATCTGCGGTAGATGATGGCAAAGAAGATCAGTGCAAGGCCGGCACCGGCATATACGCCGGTCCATTTACAGGCAATGCCCAGTCCCATAGACACTCCGCAGGCGCCCAGCGGCAGGAGTGTTTTTCCCAGAGAGGTATCGTAAAAGCTGAGGCGGGAGTACTGATACATGAACAGGTACATCAAAATCACAAAAAAGGTGATGTATACGTCGATGGTGGCAAGCCGGGTCTGGGTAAAGTGCATAAAATCAAAGGAAAACAGCAAGCAGGCAAGGGCCGCAAGCGGGGTGCTCTCGGTAAGCCTTTTGGCAAAAAGGTATACGAGAGGAACCATGGCGATGCCGAAAAGAGTGCCGGCAATGCGCCATCCGAAGGGATTCATGCCGAAGAGGGCAATGCCGCCGGCGATGAGCAGCTTACCTAAGGGCGGGTGGGTGTTTTCGTAGGCAGTCAGGCCGTTTAAAAATTCGTATGCCGTGCGGGCATGATAAATTTCATCGAAGTACATGCTGTTCCGGAAGCTGATCCTGTGGGGATACAATTCCTGCTCGTCAAAAAGGGCGGGATAATCCCCGGCGTTTTCGGGAGTCAGGATATTTCCTTCTTTGTCCAGAAATACAAGCTCCAGAATGGAAGCGTTGACACTGTCTAAGGTCAGGCGGATCCTGTTTGTTCCGGGAGCCATGTCCGGCAGCACCACTGTCTGCCAGGTGAAAACCTTGTCCAGGGTGATTTGTTCGGTATTGGTTTGGTCTGCGGAAGAATCTGCGGAAGCGCCTTCCACGGACAGGGTGAAAACCCGTTTATGCCCCGGTGCCATGTAATAGGCAAAGCTTGCCGGCAGTTGGCCTGTATGGGAAGAAAATTCCAGCAGGATGCTTTCTCCTTCGGTCAGGTAAGCGGAAGTGGAGGGGGCTTTAAGATCGCCCAGGTCATATAGGGCAAAGCTGCCGTAAAGAAAAGTGATAACAAACATAATGAGAAAATCTCTGCCCTTTAAGGCAGAAAAGGGCCGGGAAGCGGAAGGGGGCAGAGAGATGTCTATGGCCGCGTACAGATAATCCGCCCCTGTGCCAAGACTTTCGAAAGTTTTGCTGCGGGCTGCAGTTGATTTCATAACCCCGCTCCAGAGCAGGATTAGTGACAGAACCATTCCTGCGGAGACAAGAAGGATCAAGGGCGCCTTCCGGTCATAATTTCCCGGGTCATAAAAGAACAGTACATGGGCAGTATTGTAAAAATGCAGCAGGGAAAAGCCAAGGCAGCAGAAAAAGAGCCGTTTGGAGGGCAGATAGATACAGGCAAACAGCATCAACACCACGGCGGGGTAAAGGTAACGCTCGTGCATACGCACCGAAAAGACAAAAACCGACGCCATAAGAAGCGCGGCTAAAAGAGGATAGTTTACGGCTTCGGACTTAAGTTTCCTGCGGGAGAGCCAGAAAAGGGTTACCAGAACCAACGCGGCGGCGATGGCGGCTCCCCCGTAAAAGCGATAAGGCAGACCCAGGAACACATTGTCCTGGCTGACCCAGTTTAAGCCCAGCAGTCCCCAGAAATTGTAGGCGTTTACCGCTGCGTAGGGGTAGGAGCCTACCGTATCCAGGTACTGGCTCAGCACGTTTTCCAAGCCAAAGGGAAGGATTAAAAGCAGCATTCCCAGAAGGGAGCAAACTGCGGCTTTGAGGTTTTGCAGCAGTTTTTTTGATGAAAAGCCTTTTCCGCTTTGGAATACCTGGTCACAAAAGCCCATGAGCAGCACCGGGGCGAAAATGAGGGTCTGGGGCTTGACCAGAACGCCAAAACAGAAGGAGGCGTAAGCGGGCAGCGCAGTCCTACGGATCAGGCTCAGGCACATGAAAATCAGCAGCAGAGTATAAACGGAATCTACCTGTCCCCAGACGGAAGAGTTTAGCAGAATGGCTGGATGAAACAGATATACGGCCGTAAAGAGCAGAGGCTTTAAACCGTCAAGCAGACGGCGGGCTTCGCGGTACAGGAGCAGTCCGCAGGCCATGTCGCAGGTGATGGCGGGAAGCCTTAACAGGATCAGATGCAGGGCAGAGCCGTATTCCACCCCAAACAGGCTGCGGAGGGCACCCACCGGATACAGAAGGTACATATAGCCGGGGGGATAGTCGGTGAAAACAGTATCGGAATAAAAGTTCATCGGTCCGGCCTGGAACATCCGCTCCGCCCAGGCGGCAAAGCAGGCGGTGTCGTTGTCAAAGCCGCGGGAGAAACCGGCAGCGGCCAGGCGCAGGGCCAGCCCGGCGGCAAACAGGAGAATCAGGGCCCGGCGGCTCGGAACCTTTTTGCTGTTTCGCAGCAGAAAGCAGATCAAAAACAGCAGTATGCTGAAAGCGGCGGCAAGATGAACAGTAAACATAAAAGACCTCCGTAAGGGCTAAAAATTATATAAATTATAGCAAAAAAAATAGAAGATGCAAAGGAAATGTGTTATACTCACATTTTACAGGAGGGAAATATGGGCAGCTTTGTGAGCTTTGAAAATGTGAAGAAGATATACAAGTCGGGTGAGGTGGAGATCACAGCCCTCAGAGACGTGAATTTTGAGATTGAAAAGGGAGAGTTTTGTGTGATTGTGGGCGCTTCCGGCGCCGGGAAGACCACGATCTTAAATATTCTGGGAGGTATGGATACCTTAACGGAGGGAAAGGTCTGTCTGGACGGCCAGGAGATTTCAGCCTTTAACAGCAGGCAGTTGACCGGCTACAGGCGGTATGATGTGGGATTTGTCTTTCAGTTTTACAATCTGGTGCAGAATCTTACGGCCCTTGAGAATGTGGAGCTGGCGGCCCAGATCTGCAGGGAGCCGCTGGATGCGGCTACGGTGCTGGAGCAGGTAGGGCTGGGGGAGAGAATGACCAATTTTCCCGCACAGCTTTCAGGAGGCGAGCAGCAGAGGGTAGCCATAGCCAGAGCTTTGGCAAAGAACCCTAAGCTGCTGCTTTGCGATGAGCCGACGGGCGCATTGGACTATAACACGGGAAAGGCCGTATTGAAGCTGCTTCAGGCCACCTGCAGAGATATGGGGAAAACGGTGATTGTCATAACCCATAATCAGGCGCTGACGGCCATGGCGGACAGGATCATTACGGTGAAGAGCGGGACTGTGGTGAGCATGAAGAGGAATGAGAACATCGTGGATGTGGAAAATATTGAGTGGTAAGCGCAAAGGAAATCACTAAGCTCGAGAAGACCTCGCTAAGTGATTTCAAGCTTCGCGCGGAAGAACGCAAAGTCGGCGTTCTTCCGGACTTGCGCCAAGTTCATCAATTGTTTGTGCCGGCACAAAGAGGTGGGCATCGCCTCATTTTGGCGGCATGTCTGAAGGCGTGAAAGGAACGTTAGTTCCGTAAGATTTGAGAGGGCAGTATGAAGGAGATCAGAAAGAGTACATTCAGGGAAATAAAATCCAGTTTGGGACGTTTTATGGCGATCTTTTCCATTATTGCGCTGGGAGTGGGCTTTTTTGCCGGTTTGAAGGTGACCCGGGATGCTATGG
>CAZAMX010000078.1:0-8669 GCA_964486095.1 uncultured Acetatifactor sp.
GTACAGCAATCTCCAATAAAAGATAAATGAGATACAATGATAAAACAGCAAGAACTTTTTATTTTGTTCTTGCTGCTTTTCGTTCATAAGCACTAATTGATTTTACAGTTCTGCCTCCTTCACAATTCCCGGGCATCCGGGGCTGCTTTCCCGCCTTCCGGCATCTCCCCGTCTTCCGGCATCTGCGGTCTTTCGCCATCCTCCGGCCTTTCTCCGCCGCCAAACGCTGGCGGCATTCCTTCGCCTTCCGGCAGCTCTCCGTTCTCCGTTCCATCTCTGTCTCTAAACCCAGACGGCATTTCTCCATCCTTCTTCCATTCTCCGTCTCCGAATTCCGGCGGCTGGCCCATCCTGCCGCCCTCCGGCATGGAAGGCCGCTCCCCTCTCTCGCCGCTTCCGGGCATCCCCCTCATTCCGCCTCCGAAGCCGCCAAAGCCTTCTCCATAGATCAGATTCTCCAAAGTAATCTCATACTCTTCACTCCCCACATATACAACGTACTTACCGCCCTGTACCATTTCCGGACAGCTGACCACCAGGGAGTTAAATCTGCTCTCTGCGGTATAGCTTATAAGCACATTACCCTCTTCGTCTTCCAGACGCACCTCTGTGCCCGCCTTGCAGGCAGATGTGTTAATCAAGGCTGCCCCCTGGGTGGAGGACTCTCCGAAATTCATGGCCATGCCGGCTGCCCCCAATGCTGCCAGCCGTCCTCCCGTGATCTGAGCGCTGCCCTCATAGTCAATCGCACCGTTGGCATCTGATTCCGGCCCGGAAATATAGATTTCTCCGCCGGTCACTTTGAAATCTCCGTTGGAATCCACACCGTCTCCGTCCGCATTGACGTACAGTGTTCCCCCGGAGATCAAAAGAGTACTGCTCCCCTCACCCGTCGCGTTCAAACCATCGTCTGTGGCGTAAAGCCGGATGCTGCCGCCTGAGATCACCACATCTTTTCCTTCTATTCCTTCATAGCAGGTGGAAATATTCACGGTGCCTCCTGCCACGTTCACCGTTTCGTCCGCGTGCAGGCCGTCATCCCCCGAAGCAATTTGAAAGCTGCCGCCGTTTACAAAAAGACTGCTGTCGGAATGCAATGCGTCATCCCCGGAATCTATGGAAAAGCTGCCGCCGTTAAGAATCATCTGCCCTGCCGCCTTTATGCCCTTGGTACTGATCTCATTGCCGTCCTCATCCCGCATAACGGTCTTTTCGGCGCTGCCCTTTCCCGCAGTCAGGTTTAAGCTGCCGCCGTCGATCCGAAGATATGCACCCGCACTGATACAGTCCCCTGCGGAAGCAACGGTAATATTGCCGCCTGCAATATAGACAAAGCCCTTATCTTCTTTATCCGCATTTTCCGAGTGAATACCGTCCTTACCGGAAGTAATATGCAAGATCGGGCTGCCGCCGACACGTACGCTGTCCTTTCCCTGCAGCCCATGTCCGGGCGCCGTCACGGTAAGGCTTCCCCCCGTTACCTTCAGGTCATCCTTCGACACAATGCCGTGTCCTGTTGCCGCCGTAATATTCAGACCGCCTGCACCGTTTATGGTCAGGTCACACTTGGAAAAAATGATTCCGTCGATATTGTTGTCGTCCAGGCTTTCATAGCTGTCGCCGCCGGACAATGTATTTGTCGTGCCTTCCGGCAAAGTAATAAACACCTTATCCGCCTGCCTGACATAAATCGCCGCTCCCCTGCTGTTTGATATTTCCACGTTATTTAAAACCAGCTGGATTTTGGCGTTCTCATCTCCGTCTACAATCACCGTTCCGTCCTCCAGACTGCCGCTTAAAACGTAGACGCCTTCCTCCGTAATGGTAAGGGACTCCTTCCCCAGTTGGATTTCAACGGCATCCGCAGAATCGTATTCTCCGCTTACATCCCTGTCTGTAAACATGTTTTCCGCCTCCGAAGCCGCTGCAGTCTGCGCCGCTGCCGTCCAGTCCGCAGTAACCTCCGCCAGCGAGTCCTTTGCAGCGTTTTCCTCTTTCCTGCCGCAGCCGGAAAGCATTCCTGCCGCCAGAATGACTGCTGCCAGCACACATCCCTTCCGCTTGTTTCTTCCCGCCTGATTCCTGTTTACTGGATTTCCTTTTACTTGATTCCTGTCTGCCTGATTCCTTTTTACTTGAATTTGATTCCTGCTTATTTGAATTTGATTTCTTCTCATTTCAATCCTCCATATACATATAAAAGCAGAAGTAAACTGCTTAGCAGAAGTGATGCCGCACGATTCCGCATCCTTCTGCTGCTACAGCTCGTATGCCCCTGTTTCCCTGCGCGAAACGGAAATTTCCAGATTACCGTTTCGGCAGCGCAGCTTGTCAATCAGCTCCTTCTCCACTTCCGTTCCCTTTAAAACCAAATCATACGTCAGCTTAAACAGACTTCCCATGTTGGTGGTTTTTACCTGGACCAGCTCATGCGAAACCGTGTATTCTCCCAGCACCTCATCAAAAACTCCCGTATAATCCAAATCCTCCGGCACCGTAATATGAAGCACCTTATACCTTTCCCCGTTTTTCCTGCTGCCGAAATCCAGTCTGCTGTATAGCATCATGACCCCGCACAGCACCACGGTAAACAGCACGGAATATCCCAGATACCCCATACCGGCAATCAGACCGGCACACATGGCTAAAAAGATCGCTCCGATCTCTTTTGCCGTGCCGGGAACAGAACGGAAACGAACCAGACTGAAAGCACCTGCCACCGCCACTCCTGCGCCCACATTACCGTTTACCATCATAATGACCACACAGACTATGGCCGGCAGCAGGGCCAGCGTTACCAGAAAGCTTCCGCTATAACGGTTTCTGTAGGTGTACACCCCTGCCAGAATCAGTCCGAGGATCAGCGTTACCCCAATGCACAGCAAAAATTTAGATACCGAAATCACTACCGTAAACTGTGTGTCAAAAATACCTTGAAAAAAACTGTTAAGCATAAATCAATTCTCCTTTTTCCCTGTTATATATTTCTGCGTATGCGTTTCCGTACTTGGAAAACGATGTTTTTCTGATTCCCTCCCCGGAAAGCACCGCCACCATCCAAAGAGGAATGCCTCCGGGCGTTTTGATCTCCATCAGCGTCTGCCCGGGCTTCAAAATGGAAGTCCCGTAAATTCCTTTTCTCAAGGACAAATCCGTTTCACGCCAAAGGATATTTTCATCAAAGGTGACCCTGAATCCGCTTTCTTCTTTTGTTTTATAAGCTTCCCGTTCATAAGAAAGGAATACCCTGGGCGCCAGCCCTGTGTAAAACGAAAGGAAATAGCCGATTTCTTCCGTAATCTGGGATCTTACCGGCGCCGCCCGCCTGCCTGCCAGATACTCGGCCGCCTGCCGCTCGGGAATATGTATCCTGCGCTTGTAAACCACACCCTCATATTTCTTTTTCAGCTCTACAAACACCGGATCCTCCGGTTCCGCCGCGCTGTAGCTTCTGACCCTCAGTTTCTCCTTGTACACGGGCTGCTCCCCGGACCTGCGGGCCAGCCTGTAATTATCCGTATCATAATAAATATTCCGTATGGTGCTTCTGCCATAGGCGTCCCTTTCCATGTATGGCTCCATCGCTGCCAAAACGGCTTTCTTCTGCTCTCCGGTCAACAGATATTTGATCTCATATCTTTGAAAAACTGCCTGTTCGTCCATCTTACCTCCTGCCAGCCCCTTTCCGGTATCTCCGTCCGGCTTGTTTTCCGCGGGCATATCCTGATTTCAGGATTGATTCTAGCAGACAAACCTAAATCCAGCCTAAATGGAATGTGAAAAAAATGTGTTTTGTATTTTGCCGGGGTTTTTGGTAAAATGGGTTGCGGAGCAATCATGGTAAAATCTCAGTGGGAGGATTTGCACATGCGCCTGTTGATCGCGGAAGATGACAAAGATATTGTAAAAGCCCTGCGGGCTTTGTTTGAACACAATAATTACAGTGTGGAAACCGTGTATAACGGAAATGACGGGTATGACCACGCCGTAAGCGGAAATTATGACGGCATCATACTGGATGTAATGATGCCGGGCATGGACGGCCTGGGGGTACTGCGGGCCATCAGGAGCGCCGGGGTGAAGACCCCTGTTCTTCTGCTCACCGCCAGGGGAGAGCTGGAGGATAAGGTAACCGGGCTGGACGCCGGAGCCGACGACTATCTGCCCAAGCCCTTCGCCGCCGGCGAGCTGCTGGCAAGAGTCCGCGCCATGCTGCGCCGCAGGGAGAATTATCAGGACGACATCCTGGAATTTGCGGGAATGCGCCTGAATCTCTCCACCTTTGAACTTGGCTTCGGCGGCAGGAGCCTGCGGCTGGTAAGCCGGGAATTTCAGATGCTCCAGCTGCTGATGCAGTCCCCCGGTTCCGTTATCTCCACGGAGCAGTTTATGGAGCATATATGGGGCTGGGACAGCGACGTGGAGGTCAGCATCGTATGGGTTTATGTTTCCAACCTCCGAAAAAAAATTGACGGCCTGGGCGCCCCGGTAAATATCAGGGCCCTGCGCGGTGTAGGCTATTGTCTGGAAAAGAAATAAGGAGAATCCCTGATGATAAAAAAACTGCAGAAAAAATTTATTTCCATTACCGCGGCTGCCCTGTTCACCATGATCCTGCTGGTGCTGGCAGCCGTCAACGGCGTTTTTTTCTTTCAATCCAGCCGGCAGCTGGATCAGCGCCTGGACAAAATTATGAGCAGGTACTTCATCCCGGCTGACAGCGCACGGGCAGACACGCCGCCTCAGGCGCCTGCAGGCCCGGGTCCGAAAGCAGACCTGCCGCTGGACGGCGACAGAATGGACCGTCTGCTCATCCGTGACGACGGCTGTGTAATTCTCCTGGACGAAGCCGGAAACATCCTGGAAATCCGTCAGGACGCCGCAAATAACTATTCTTCCGAAGAGCTTTCCGCCGCCGTTACCGCCCTGCTGAAAAAAGAAAGCCCTCAGGGCTGGTACCGCTATTTCAAATTCCGCATGATCCCGCTTACGGATCCGGACGGTACGAACAAAACCATCATCGGACTGATCAACGCTTCTTCTGACCTGTATGCCGTTTTCAACATGCTGCTGATCTCCGGAGTCATCGGGCTTTTAAGCTTTCTGCTGGTGCTGCTGATCATCCTGCTTGCCTCCGGACACGCGGTGAAGCCCATGGCGGAAAGCTATACAAAACAAAAACAGTTTGTTACGGATGCCGGGCATGAGCTGAAAACACCCCTGACCGTGATCTCTGCCAACAACGAGCTGGCCAGAATGACTTACGGTGACAGTGAATGGTTTGACACCATTGACAGGCAGGTGAATAAAATGACCGGCCTGGTGCGCAGCCTGATCACTCTGGCAAAAATGGACGAAGAGCAAAAACCTGTTTTTGCTCCCTTTGACCTTAGCGATGCCGTATACGATACCGCCGCTTCCTTCCGGGGACTGTGTGCTTCCCGGGAAATACGGCTTTCCCTGGAAATTGCCGAACCTATTCAATACAACGGAGACGAATCCCGGCTGCGGCAGGTAGTATCCATCCTCATGGACAACGCCGTCAAATACTGCGATCCCGGCGGGAAGGTGAGGGTAAATCTCATCCGCGGCAGACAGATTCGTCTTCAGGTGATAAACGATTTTGCAGATACGGAAAATTTTCAATCCGATAAAGTTTTTGAACGCTTCTACCGGGCGAACAAAGCCAGAACTCCCGACGGCAGCTATGGCCTGGGCCTTTCCATCGCCAAAGCAAGCGTGGAGCTGCATGGAGGCCGGATCCGGGCAAAGACGCCGGAACGCGGGCAGGTGATGTTTGAAGTATTACTGCAGCCTTGAAGTAAAAGCGCGGCCTGCAGAATTTACTGCTGTATGGAAGAAGCCGCCTTTTTCATCCTGAGCCTTTTTTTAATTTCCTCTCCGATCCTTTCCTTTACCAGCTCTGCAATCTGGGGTGTTGTCATGGTTTTGTATTCCTCGTAAAAAATGGGCGGCAGAAAATGAACCTGGGTCCTGACTTTACGCAGGGAATTGATTCCAAAGGGCTTGTAGGAATCAACAAGAGCCACCGGAACAATCGGCGCCTTTGCCCTGGTAGCGCATTTAAAGGAGCCGGGCATAAAGTCCTGCACATCATTCCGGTTATGGTCATAACCTCCTTCCGGAAACACGATATACCTCCTGCCGGCCTTTACCTCTTCCGCAATCTGCAGAATGACCTTCATCTGGCTCCGCATATCCTTCTTATCCAGGCGCTTCCCCTGCACCAGGTCGATAAAGGAGCCCACAATGGGAAGGCGGGAACGCTCTGCATCCATCACCAGAGTACAGGGCCTGGGGTGGGAATACATAATACCCATGCTGTCATATTTTCCCTGATGATTGGGATACATGACATATCCCCCCTCCTTCGGCAGATACTCCTGACCGGTATATTCCGTCTCGATCCGTCCGTGACGCATCAGAATGCGGATACACCGCCCTGCCATCCGGTAACGCTTCTCCTCCGGAAAATCCTCATGAAACAGTTCAATTATCCGGGCCTTAAGCAGGTAATAAACAATAAACGGCATTGTAACCGCCACTACAAAACCTAATCTCAGCATCCCTTAAAACCTTTCATTCTTCCCCGTTCCAGCAGTAGGTGCAAAGCTTTTCCGCTTCAATTCCCACGGAGGCAATCATATCATCCAGCCTGTGAAAGCGAAGACTGGTAAAGTTAAGCTTCTCACGGATACGCTCAACCATCTGTCCGTATTCCGCCGTATCCGGGTCCACATAAAGCTTTAAATCTATCTTTCTTTCATCCTCCTCCATCTCCTTCAATACTCTTCTGGTGATCAGATCCATCTCCGAAGAAGAACGGGAGAAATTTAAAAATTTACAGCCAAACAAAAGGGGCGGACAGGCAGGACGGATATGTACCTCCTTTGCCCCGCTCTGGTACAGGAATTCTGTAGTCTCCCGAAGCTGGGTACCCCTGACAATGGAATCATCAATCAAAAGCAGGCTCTTGTTCTCAATCAGGTCATGCACCGGGATCAGCTTCATTCTGGCAATCAGATTCCGCTGGGTCTGAATCGTGGGCATAAAAGACCTGGGCCAGGTTGGGGTATACTTGATAAAGGGCCTGGAAAAGGGAATCCCCGAGCGATTTGCATAGCCGATGGCATGGGCCGTGCCGGAATCCGGTACGCCTGCCACAATATCCGGCTGCACATGATCTCGCTCCGCCAGCTTTGCCCCGCAGTTATAGCGCATCTGCTCAACACTGATCCCTTCATAGGAAGAAGAAGGATAACCGTAATAGATCCACAGGAAGGTACAGATCTTCATGTCCTTTCCGGGATTTACCAGCGTTTTTGCTCCCTCAGGAGTCACCACAGCGATCTCCCCCGGTCCAAGCTCCCGGTCAAGGGTATATCCCAGATTCAGATAAGCAAAGCTCTCAAAGGAAACACAGTAGGCTCCTTCCTTTTTGCCAATGGATATGGGAGTCCTGCCCAGCCTGTCCCTGGCCGCATAAATCCCTTTGGGCGTTAAAATCAGAATCGTCATGGAACCCTCGATCACTTCCTGGGCATACCGAATCCCTTCCACCAGGTTATCCTTTTGATTTACTATGGAAGCCACCAGCTCCGTTGCGTTAATGTCCCCGCCGCTCATCTCCAGAAAATGAGAATGCCCCCTGGAAAACAGCTCGTTGATCAGACGCGCGGAATTGTTGATCTTTCCCACGGTAGTAATGGCGTAAGTGCCGTGATGGGAACGGACGATCAAAGGCTGAGGCTCATAATCGGAGATACAGCCTATCCCCAGACTGCCCCGCATCTCATTCACATCCTTATCAAATTTAGTGCGGAAGGGCGCGTTCTCTATATTGTGGATTGCCCTGTTGTATCCCTCTTCTCTGCTGTAGACCGCCATACCGGCCCGTCTGGTCCCAAGATGGGAATGATAGTCCGTCCCGAAAAAAAGATCAAACACACAATCCTCTTTTGCTGCCACTCCAAAAAAACCACCCATGCTTTACACCCTCCTTACACGTTTTTGCCTTACACATTTATTTCAGCCTTTACACCCAGCAGTTCCCTGTTTTCCGCCAGAACAGGGCGTATCACATTGCTTAAAAATGCCTCCACCTGTTCCACGGAACGCCCTACATACCTGCCGGGATCCATGGTCTTCTGCAGATCCTCCAAGGACATATTGAACGCGGGATCCGCCGCTATCAGCTCCAGCAGGTTGTTTTCTCTGCCTTCCACCTTTACATTGCGTCCTGCCTCCATGGAAAGCTCGCGGATACGTTCATGCAGCTCCTGCCTGTTGCCGCCTGCCTTTACCGCGTCCATCATGATGTTTTCCGTAGCCATAAAGGGCAGCTCGCTCTTAAGCCTCTTCTCGATGACCTTGGGATACACCACCAGCCCGTCCACCACGTTCAGGCACAGATCCAGGATTCCGTCCGTGGCCAGGAAGCCCTCGGGGATGGAAAGCCGCTTGTTTGCCGAATCGTCCAGCGTCCGCTCAAACCACTGGGCGGCTGACGTAATGGCAGGATTTAAGGCGTCGATCATCACATACCTGGACAGAGACGCAATCCGCTCGCTTCTCATGGGGTTTCTCTTGTAAGCCATGGCGGAGGAACCGATCTGACTCTTCTCAAAAGGCTCTTCCACTTCCTTTAA
>CAZAMX010000079.1:0-8534 GCA_964486095.1 uncultured Acetatifactor sp.
TCCCTTTAAACCGCAGGGATAGCCCTTGCCGTCGTAGCGTTCGTGATGATATTTTGCGCCGTCGCATATCTGCGGAACCATCGTGATGGGACGCAGGATATTGGCGCCCATGGTGGTGTGATTGCGGATCAGGCGGTATTCCTCATCCGTCAGTTTGACCGGTTTATTCAGTATGGTGTCAGGAATGCCGATCTTGCCAATATCGTGCATCAGCGCGGTATAGTACAGATTCAGGCAGTCTTGTTTGGACCAGGAAAGCTTTTTGGCCATGGCAAGACAGTATTGAGCGACACGCACCGAATGTCCCTTGGTATAGCGGTCTTTTGCGTCTACCGCATAGGTAATCGTGGTGATGGACTGGATAAATATCTTCTGAATTTCGTCGGCCTTTGCATCAACCAGCTGCTCTAAGTGTTTACGTAGATCGTCCAGCTCCAGAATACGGGCAATACGGCTTTGCATAATCAGGGGAGCGAAAGGCTTTGTAATATAATCCATGGCGCCCATTTCAAATCCCATGATTTCACTTTCCTGTTTTGTGTCCGCAGTCAAAAAAATGACGGGGATTTTTCTTAATTCCGAACTGTCTCTCATGCGCCTGAAGACGGTATATCCGTCCATCTGGGGCATATTAATATCCAAAAGGACAAGATCGGGAGGCACAAGGCGCATCTGATCCAGAGCCTCCTGACCCCGCTCAAACAGGGAAACCCTGTAAGAACCGATCAAAACGCCTTCTGCATGTTTTAAAATGGTTTTGGAATCATCTATGATATAGATAAGTTTTTTATCCATAAGTCCCCCTGCCTGCCTGCGTAAATTCTTATTATATTATATTAGAAAACGGACTTTTTTTCAATCCCAACTGGTTTTGAATTAGGATAATTACTTAATGCTTAAAGGTGGCGTTAATACCAGGAAAACCGTTCACACCCTCCTTTTGCCCGCTCACGCCGATTTTGGTGATTTGGAGTTATCTGATGTTAAAATAGGATGGCACTATAAAAACCATAGCAGGGTGAAAGGAAGAAAAAAATGAGCAAAAAGGAAAGAAAAATTGCCGGAAAGGCAAGGCGTATCGCGGCAGCGGGACTGGCAGGCGGTCTGCTTTTAGGAGTAAGCGCACAGGCAGATGCAGCGACGCTGAAAGACGTTTTTGACGAGCATTATTATGCGGACACCTACGAGGACCTGAAGGAAGCCTACGGCTACGACAGGGAAGCGCTCTGGGAGCATTATGTCACCTTCGGGCTGCAGGAAGGTAGGAGCATGAACAGCCTGATTAACGTGGTAAAATATCGGGAGCTGTATGGGGACTTAAACGAAGCCTTTGGCGATGACTGGGATGCTTACCTGAATCATTTTCTGACGCTGGGCGCAAAGGAAGGGCGGAGCGCAGGGGTAGATTTCGATGCGTTGGACTATGCCGGAAGATATGCAGACCTGCAGCAGGCATTCGGAGAAGATGTGCTTGCTCTGTGGCAGCATTATCGTGATTACGGAGCGGCGGAGCATCGTGAAGCCAGAGACAGCCAGGTGGTAGCGGCGGAAAAAGAGGCAGAAGAAGCAGCCAGAAGGGCGGCGGAAAGCCAGAAGCCGGCTGAGAGCCAAAAACCCGGAGAAAGCCAGAAGCCGGGAGAGACCGGGTCGTATACGGAGCGGAAAGATTTTGAGAACGGCACCTGGGCGATCATAGAGTATGACAGTACCGGGAAAATAATTAAGAAAACAGGTTATAGCACTGACGGAAATCCGGTCTATTATGAAGAATATGAATATGACAGCAACGGCAGAGAAATCAGGTACCATTATTGTAACTTTGATGGAAGTCTGGACTATTATTCGGATTATGAATATGACGCAGAGGATAATCCGATAAAAACAACTATGAATTATAAAGACGGCCGCCGTTTTATAATTTATTATGACAATAACGAGAGAGTAATCAAAACGGAAAACTATAATGCAGACGGAAGCCTGTACAGTATGCAAGAAACCGAATACGACGCAGAGGGAAATAAGAAAACGGAGACGATTCATTCTGCGGACGGCAGCTATAGCATTGTTGAGTATGACACGGCGGAGAATGTTGTAAAAAGAACCTCCTTTGAGACAGACGGCAGCTATGTTATTAATGAATATGATGTTGCGACTGGTAAAGCAGTTAAGTCATATCATTATGACACAGAAGGAAATCTGGAGTTTTTCACAGCAGATACCTATAACGATGCCGGGTATCTCATTAAGAGGGAGTTTTATAATGGGGATGAGAGTCTGAATTTTTACATTGAATACGAGTACGATGGGGAAGGAAAGGTTTTACAGGAAACATGGTATAATGCCGATGGCACTTTAAAGCGTGTTATTGATGCTGACGGAAATGAGAAGGTTTATGACTGATTGCAGAACCACATGCAGTAAACTGCTGGAAATTTTTATTGTATAACAGAATATTGTTAAGTAGAAAGACAGGAAAGGGATATTTTTCCAGAGAAGGATTCTTTGGAGAAATGTCCCTTTCTCTGTGAGATTGTCTGCTGCGGTTGAAGTATCAGTTCATCCCCGCAGCAAATCACGCCGCCACGCTGCCAAACTGTTACCGGTTGAATGATAACTTTTATTTTGGGACTTGACAAAATTTCGGGGGGTAAAATATAGAGTGTAAACTAAAAAATAATTTAGTTTTCGTAAATATTATGGAAAGGATGAGAAAGGAATGAATCAGAAAAAAACGAGTAATAGGGAGAGAAGAATTACCGGTAAGGCAAGGCGGATTGCGGCGGCAGGCCTGGCGGGCTGCCTGCTTGCGGGGGTAAGCGTACAGGCAAATGCGGCAACATTGAAGGATTTGTTTGACGAACATTATTATGCGGATACATACGGTGATTTAAAGGAAGCTTACGGCTATGACAGGGAAGCGCTCTGGCAGCATTTTGTCACTTTTGGGCTAAGCGAGGGCCGAAATATGAACGGCCTGCTGGACGTGGTAAAATACAGGCAGGAATATGCCGACCTGGATGAGGCCTTCGGCGATAACTGGGATGCTTATGTGGATCATTTTCTGCTATACGGAGCAAAGGAAAACCGTGACACGGGGACAGATTTCAATGCTCTGGACTATGCAGAGCGGTATGGGGATCTGAAAGAAGCTTATGGGGATGATGTTTTGGCCTTATGGCAGCATTATCAGGCCTATGGGGCGGCGGAGCATCGGGAAGCCAGAGACGAACGGATTTTAGCGGCGGAAAAAGAGGCGGAAGAGGCAGCTAAAAAGGCGGCAGAGAGCCAGAAGCCCGTGGACAGTCAGACACCGGGAGAAAGTGATAAGCCTGGGGAGGGGCAAGAACCCGGCGATAAGCCAGGGGAAAGCGGCGGACATACGGAACGGAAAGATTATGAGGATGGCAGCTATGAAATATATGAGTATGACGAACGCGGGAAAATGGTAAAAAGTATGTTCTATACTGCGGACGGAAACTTGCACTTTTATACAGTTTATGAATATGACGCAGCAGGGAAGTTGGTAAAAGAAAACAATTATCTTGCAGATGGAAGTTCGAACGGTTATGTGATACCGGAATATGACGTGGCAGGAAATAAGGTAAAAGAAACCTTTTATAATGCGGATGGCAGCTATAGTATATTTGAATATGACGAAAATGGGAAAGCAGTAAAAAGTACATATTACAAAGCGGATGGAACCGTCGATTTTGTAACGGAATACAGCAGTGACGGGAAGGTTATTAAGGATATATGGTACAATGAAGAAGATGGCAGCATTTCAATAATTCTGGTGCCGGAGTATGACAGCACCGGAAAAGTAATCAAAGAAACGGGTTATGATGCTGACGGGAATGTACTTGGTTGGAATATACCTGAATATGATAATGCGGGACAGGTAATGAAAGATGTATATTATAATGCGGATGGAAGTATAAACTATTGGCTTGCCTTTGAATATGACAGCACCGGGGAAATAGTAAAAATTACAATGTATAATGCTGACGGCAATGAGATTGTGGAGCAAAAGCCGGGAGAAGGTGTAGATCCCGGGGAAGATATGTCCCATACGGAGAGAGTGGATAATCCAAATGGCGGCTGGGTGATCAAAGAATATAACGCGGCAGGAAATGAGATAAAACGGACGTGCTATAACGAGGACGGAAGCTATAATTCAATTTTTGAATATGACGGAACAGAAAAGCAATTGGCGTTAAAACATTCATATTACAATCTTGATAGTCCGGGCAGTCTTGAGGCGACACTTGAATGGGAATACAATGATAACGGTATAAAGGTGAAAGTGATAGAGACAGGTTATAATCCGGGTGACCGAGTAAGGTTTAGGCACATAGTTGACTATGACGAGGCAGGGAATGAAATTAAAGATGTAACTTATAATGCAGACGGAAGCGTAATGTCTGATTTCGGATTTACAGAAAGAAGTTATTATAAGAACGAGGCAGGGTATGTGCCAAGTGAGTCCTTTACCAGTAATGGGAAAGGTGGTTTTTCCTGTTATTATGAATACGATGAAGCAGGAAATTTGATAAAGCAAAGAATTCATAACGCGGCCGGAACGTTTACAGTAAGGGAATATGATGCGTCCGGCCAGGCGGTCAGGGTGACGCATTATGACGCTGACGGCAATGAGATTGCCGGCTAAAACCGCATGCTGTAGGCTGCTTTAAGAAAGCCGGAGAATTAAAAGAGACATTTTGACTTCCGTCTGTTTTTGGGGCCTGCTTTTCTGGTTTGTTTTTATGTGTTTTTTTTGCTTTTTATAGGGTGATCTTTTATTCCTTTTTCACTTAAGCCTTGAAAAGCCTTACTGTCTCACTGGATTCATTTTCTTCCTGCATTTGTTGAATTGCTAAGCATACATGCTTTTCGTATGCTTTGCAAATTGCATACGTCTCTTTTCTCTTCGGAATATTTTAACTTGGATTTGGTAGTGTTGCAAATGATACAAATTTTGTTGACAGAAACCAGGTGATATGTTACACTAAAGATACATATCTGGGAAACCCATCGGACCATTTCGGTTGACAATCCCTGTATGAGAATGGAATGAGAACATTCCAAAGAATATGGCGGATTGCAGAAATGGTGTGACAGGGACGAACATGTTCCCGCAGACCGGATGTTGAGCTGTGAAAGTGTTTCCCTTACGGCCGGCATACAGTTCTTCTTTCCGTCAAATACGAAAGGAGAACTATATGAATGAAAAAGCTGTAGAGAAGAACACAGCGAAGAATCAGGCAAAGCAGAAGCAGGAATCGGAAAATCAGCCCGTATTCAAGCGGCTGGGGGAAATGAATCTGTTGGATGATTTCCTGTTCGGCATGGTGGTGACGTACCCGGAAATTGGTGAGAGGTTTGTGAAAAGCCTTCTTAAGATCATTTTTGGCAGGGAATTCAAGCATCTGTCGGTCACGGCTCAGAAGGTGCTGTATGGTGCAGACAGAAACTTGCACGGGGCCCGTCTGGATGTGTATTTGGAGCCGGAGGCAGGGAGTGAACCGGAAGGACGTGCCGCTGTGTATGACATTGAGCCTGACAGAAAGGATACTACGGCGGATAAGAAAGTACTGCCTCGCAGGGTGCGTTTCTATCATGGGAAGATTGCGGCCAGAAGTCTGAATTCCGGTGCGGACTATGATGAGTTGAAGGATGTTGTGGTGATTATGATTCTGCCCTTTGACCCGTTCGGTCTGCGGCGTATGGTGTATACCGTGAAGAATCAATGCGTGGAAGTACCGGAGATGGAGTATGAGGACGGAGCAAGCACGTTGTTCTTGTATACGAAGGGAACAGAGGGTATTCCCAGTGAGGCTTTAAGACAGTTGTTGTATTATATGGAAGACACCGTTTATGAGAACGCGGTGAATGAAGAGTTGCGTGAAATTCACAGAATGGTGGAGACTGTAAAGAAGGATCCGGAGGTAGCAGGGATGCGAATACAAATAGTGGATGATGTGATCAGGCTGACAGAGGAAAATGCGCGAATATTGGATGAGAGGGATAGAATATCAGAAGAAAAGGATAAAGTATCAGAGGAAAGTGCAAGGAAGACAGAGCAAATCGCTGAACTGACAGAGAAAAATGAAAAGATGGCAGCTCAAACTGAAAAAATGGCGGAAGAGATTATGAGACTGCGGAAAGAACTTGTTCAAAAATGATTCCCGTTGTGCTGTCGGCTAAAGCCACATGCTGTAGGCTGTTTGAAATTTCCAAAGTATAATCAGTGACCGTTTTAAGAAAGCCGCAGGGTTGAAAAGAGACATTTTGGCAGGGGATGCCACCCTGAAAGGGTGTCTCTTTTTATGTGATTTTTTTACTTGCTTTTTATAGGGTGATCTATTATAGTTAGATAAGATGCGGATTCTTCGTAGAGGGGGATGAGGGCAATGGAAAACATGGTAAATGTGGCAGTAGACGCCATGGGCGGCGACAACGCTCCCTTTGAGATTGTTAAGGGCGCAGTGGAGGCCGTAAACGAGGACAAGCGTGTGAAGGTGTTCCTGGTGGGCAGGGAGCCTGCCATCAGGGAAGAGCTGAAAAAGTATACATACAATGAAGAACAGCTGGAGGCAGTACACGCGGAAGAAATTATCGAGACAGGTGAACCGCCTGTCATGGCAATCCGCAGGAAAAAGGAATCTTCCATTGTGAAGGCAATGTATATGGTGAAGGAGGGGCAGTGTGATGCCTTTGTGTCCGCGGGAAGCACCGGCGCCGTGCTGGTGGGCGGACAGGTTATTGTGGGCCGGATTCAGGGAGTGGAGAGACCGCCCTTAGCGCCCATTATTCCCAATGCGGGCGGCGTCAGCCTTTTGCTGGACTGCGGAGCCAATGTGGATGCCAGACCTTCCCAGCTGCTACAGTTTGCAAAAATGGGAAGTATTTATATGGAAAGCGTCCTGGGGGTGAAAAATCCCCGGGTGGGACTTGTGAATATCGGTGTGGAGGAAGAAAAAGGCAATGCCCTGACAAAGGAAACTTACCCTTTGCTCTTAAATTGTCCCGAAATCAATTTTGTGGGCAATGTGGAAGCCCGGGATATTCCGGCCGGAGCGGCGGATGTGCTGGTCTGCGAGGCCTTCGCGGGGAATATTGTGTTGAAGATGCTGGAGGGCGTCAGCGGCGTGCTGGTGAAGAAAATTAAAGACGGCATGATGAGCAGCCTGCGCAGCAAGATCGGAGGATTTCTCGTCAAACCGGCACTGAAGCGGACTTTAAAGGCATTCAGCACGGAAGAATACGGCGGAGCGCCGCTGCTTGGCTTAAACGGCCTTGTGGTGAAGACTCACGGAAGCAGCAAGGCCATTGAGATTCGTCATTCCATCCTTCAATGTATTGCATTCAAGGAGCAGAATATAAATGAAAAAATAAAAGAACAGATTGTTCTGGAAGATTAAAGAAAGAAGGAGACAAAACAGTATGGAATTCGAAAAATTGAAGCAGGTAATCGCAGAAGTTTTGAATGTGGATCCGGATGAAATCACCATGGAGACCACCTTTTTGGATGATCTTGGAGCAGACTCTCTGGATGTGTTTCAGATCGTGATGGGAATCGAGGAAACCTTTGATATTGAGATACCGGCGGATAAAGCCGAAAAAATAACAACTGTCGAAGAAGCAGTGGAGCTGATCAAGAACGCATTAAACTAAGAAAAGTGCATCGTTTCTATATTGATTTCAATAGGGGCAGTACGTCTTAAGCGGACTGCTCTTTGTTTTGAGGCCGGATGATTGGCATGACGGGAAGTGAGAGGAAAAATGTTGGAAGGCTATACCATAAAGGAGCTGGAACAGCGGATTGGGTATCGGTTTCATGATATTTCCCTGTTAAAGCGGGCGCTGACTCACAGCTCCTTTACAAACGAACAGAAAATCAACAGGACGGGGGACTATGAGCGGCTGGAATTTTTGGGGGATGCGGTGCTGGAATTGACCTCCAGCGAATTCTTGTTTCATGAGCATCCGGAGGTGCCGGAAGGGGAACTGACAAAAATGAGGGCTTCCATGGTCTGTGAACCTGCGCTTGCTTTTTGCGCAAGAGATCTGGAACTGGGAAAATTTATCCGGCTTGGCAAGGGTGAGGAAAATACCGGGGGCCGGGAGCGGGACAGTATCATCTCCGACGTTATGGAGGCGGTTACCGGTGCAATTTATCTTGACGGAGGCATGGAGCCGGCAAGGCAGTTTATCAACAGGTTCATTTTGTCCGATTTGGAGAACAAGCGGCTCTTTTATGACAGTAAAAGCAATCTGCAGGAAGTGATTCAGGGAAAGCTGAAGAAAGAGTTTTGGTACGAGCTGTTAGAGGAAAGCGGTCCGGAGCACAACAAGGGATTTAAGGTTTCCGTACACATGGAGGACGAGATACTGGGCGAGGGCGCAGGAAAGACGAAGAAGGCGGCGGAGCAGCAGGCGGCATACAAGGCGCTGCTGCTTTTGAGGGATAGAGGATATGTATTTAAAAAGTATTGAGGTACAGGGATTCAAGTCCTTTGCAAACAAGATTACTT
>CAZAMX010000080.1:0-8449 GCA_964486095.1 uncultured Acetatifactor sp.
CTCCACCCTGAAAAAGGTGTCAAGTATATATTTTCAAAAAATCTGTTTTCGACGAATTTATTTTCTGAGTCCTTTTCCAATAAACGGCACCTCAAAAAAGTCGTCCGGATTCTTCCGAATCAGATAATCAATATAATTCCCAATCATCAGCCCATAGCTGTAATACCCCACTGCGTTGGGATGAAACCCCATCGCAAAGGTTTTCCTCATTTCCTCGTCATAAACCGGTCCGTCATGCGCCATGTCAATCAAATAGGTATAGGAAAACAGCCGGCACATTTTTTTCATTTCATCGGCAATCCCACAAATAATCGGATCTCCGGCCTCTTCTCCCCGCCTCTGCATGGATACCAGAAAAATCCTGGCGTCCTTTTCCATACTTTTCAGTTTGGAAACAATGCGCCCCATATTTCCGAAAAAAGTATCCGGATTGCTTTCCGGCGCCTGGGGATGAATGTCCTCCACACTGCCCACAGGATGACCGCATACAAATACGTCATTGTTTCCCAAAGCTATAATATATGCCTGATTCCATTGCCAGAAATCATTTTTGTCGGCCCAGCTCTCATAATACTCTCTGGCAGTCATACCGCCCCGGGAATAGTTGTGACAGACGGTCCCCGTCAGCCGTTGCAGTACCGCCGACCAGGAATATTCATACATATCATGATAGACAATATTTCCGTGTTCGTCATGAGATTCAAATTCTCCCGCTGACAGGGAATCGCCGATTATCCCGATTTCTTTAAAAATACCCGCAAACCCACAGGTCGCTTTCAGATTGTCCAGAGGCTTTTCCCCCGGTGTCAATGTAAATAAATCCAGATTCATTTTGCCCTCCTGTTATTTGTTTTGTCCCACTCCGCACCGGTAACCTTTTTCAAATCCAGGCCGCGGGTTTCTCCGACAAATTTCCAGATGATCAGAATGGCCCCGATCAATCCCGGAATGGTCAGCCCGAGATACATGTAGCCAAAGGTTTCCTTAGGGATCAGCGGCAGCAGCACAATCGTCACAATCGTCGCCAGTCCGCCGATAATTCCGTTGAGCAGGGTATTGATCACCGTCACGGAAGAACGCAGATTTGTCGGCGAAGATTCCGAGAACATAATACCGCCGATGGTATCTCCCGCCCCCCAATAGCTGCCCATAAATCCGCCGATAGCAAAGCCGGTCAGTACCGGCGTCCAGGCCAGCATGGAGCTGGCAATAAACGTCCCGTAACAGAGCACCGCCGAGCAGGACATGGCAATAATCGTGATTTTCCGGCCAAACCGATCCGAGACAAGTCCGGCCACAAATGTCATCAGGGCATTTCCCAGCGGATAAAAATACAGTGCCAGTGTAATGGCTTCCTCCGTCATCAAAGCCGCTTCCTTCATCACCGTATTATAGGTTGCCGTAGCCAGAGACGCAGAATAAAACAAACAACATGCCAGCATCAGGAATCTTAACTGCCGATGCTTAAAAGCAAATTTTACGGCATTGATGATACCGCCCTGGGCATTACTGTTTTTCTCGTCCCTGGTCTGTTTCTCCCTGTCCTCCGGCGAGGTTTTCAGATATTTCACCCTGTTGACCAGAAAGGTATTGGTTTCCTTCGCAAAGAGCAGCGCCGCCAGAGAAAGGACAAAGCCAAGAATGGCAGGCACCAGATATACCAGATGCCAGCGTTCGCTCTGATTCTGCATCAGCGTCTCCCGCAGCAAAGGAATGAGCAGTGTTCCCAATATAGCCACCGCTTTTATCAGCGCATAATTGCGCGCGCGGTTTTTCTCGCTGGAGCATTCCAAAATGTAAACGCACTGCATGTCATGGGAAACCATGAAGCCCATAAGCGTACCGCCAACCATGTAAACAACAATATTATCGGAGAGATAGACCAGAAACAGCCCCAGCCCCATCATAAAGGTATTAATGACCAAAAAGGGCTTCCTGCCAAATCGGTCCGCCAGCGGACGGTAAAACACGATCAGCAGCGTCACCGGATAGGTAATAAAGCCCAGGGCCGAGGACAGGGACAGGCCTTCGCCATATTCCATCCCCATGTTCTGTACAAAAAATTCGTTAATAATGTTAGATTGAAACTGAATGGAAATCGTAGACGCTATCTCGTCAATAATGTAAATCAAAGACAGCACCATAAAAAGATACAGCATATAAAACCGGTTACTCCTTGACTGAAGCTGCTTTTCCCTGCGGATCAGTTCTCTTGCTTCCCGCTCTTTCATGACTTCAACGTTCTTCATCTTTCCCTTTCCTCCTTTGAAAATCGTACACCATGAAATTCTTTGTCATATCCTCCGTGATCTCCAGTTCTTCTGCCAGATTTTGAATCACCTGCAGAAATCCTTCGCTTGTATTCCTGCTGCGGAGCAGGCCATGCTTTTCCATATATTTATACCAGAATATATTTAAGACAATTTCGTCCGTCGCCAGTGAAACAACGGCATGATTTCCGGTACAGGTATAAATATCCCTGGCCCCGCCGCTTTCCCCGTTCAGGCAAAGAATGCCGTCAACAATCAGCGTCATCCTCCGATAGGGAAACAGCCTGGAGGCATCGCCAAGCCGATAGGAAAAGATAACCGCGCCCTCCAAATCTATTTCCTCAAAGGTAAAGATATAGACTTTAACGCCTCTCTTTACGGCATTCTCCAGGGCTCCCTGTAAAAACTCAAATTCTTTCTGCCAGATGGAAAGAGAAATCTCCCCTGCTGCTCCGTCGATCAGCGCTGACGCCTTTTTAAGGAATTTGTCATAGCCCACTATATTCAACACATAATCCCCGTTTTCTTCCCCGTCAGCCAAACCTTTCAGAAATTCCTCCGCCCTGTCAATCGCTTCCTCGCTTTCCTTTTTCAT
Organism: uncultured Acetatifactor sp.; assembly: GCA_964486095.1. Taxonomy (GTDB): domain Bacteria; phylum Bacillota; class Clostridia; order Lachnospirales; family Lachnospiraceae; genus Acetatifactor. The sequence continues at coordinate 2,866 of CAZAMX010000080.1, forward strand.
CCGGGCAATCAGCTTATCATATTCCAGAGGTATATAATAATTCGGTTCCCCCTCCAGCCGAATCAGGATCCCTTTCCCTACCAGACGGTTGACCACCTCATATACCAGAGATCTCGAAACCCCGGATAACTTGGCAATCTCGTAGCCGTTTAACATTTTGTCCCGCAAAAGAGTCGTATAGACCTTTTCCTCATTCTGAGAAAAACCCAAACCTTCTAACATAACCGCTTGCCTTTCTATAGTAGTTATATCCCTCACTACTATTATAGCAAATTAAGAAAATCCGTCAAGCATTTGCACAAAATTGCTATCCCAGGCTGGCGAAAATAACTTTCCTGAGTTCCGGCATATGTGGCAATGCAGCCATAAAAATACCTCTCAGGCAGATTTTGGTTATTTCTAAATTCCCATCATCTACTCAAGAGGTATGATTTCATTTTCCGTAAAAAACTGTTTATAATACATCCGCCGGCAGCAGCTCCCGAACCGCCCGCTCCCAGCATTCCTCCGGTATTTCCGGCCATACACACTGCCCTGTTTCCTGCCGGCACAGCTCCATGGCCCGGTCCAGCACGTCTGCATGGTCGATGGCCACACCTTTCAGCATGTACCCGGTAACCTCGCACCAGTACGGCGCATAGGCATCCAGTCCGGACGCCCCAATCTGCCGAATGGCCGCCTCCGTATCATACGGAAGGCTGACAAACTCCCGCTCCCAGTCCCCGTCTGCGCCTTCAAGAATCATAAACTGAGCCTGTCCGCCGCTGCAGATGGGCACGCCCACCGAGCCTGAGTTCCATATTCTTTTTCCCTGACAGCAGATCTCGCCCTGTACATGGGTATGTCCGCACAGAATATAAGAACTGCCCTCGCTTTCCGCCACTTCCCGGACGGCCTCCCCACCCGGCAGCAGCTTCTCATTTACCCTGCGGGGAGAACCATGACAGATGGTCAGGGGCGGAAGCCCGGGAAAGGAAAGGGTCCGACTTATGGGCAGACTTTCAAAAAAATCCAGATCCCGCCCCGTCAACTGCTCATAGGCATAAAGCAGGCACCCTGACGCGGAGTTACCCTTTTCATATCCCGCCTGACCCGTATTCCGATAATTAAGCATATATTCTTCCCTGTTTCCCCGAATGCAGTAACAGGTATACTTGCCCTGCAGCTCATACAGATAGTCCAGAGTCTCCCGCAGGCACGGCAGCTCACCCGAGTAATCCCCCAAAATAATAAATGTGGTAATGCCCCTGGATAACGCATACGCTGTACATTCCCGAAAGGCGGTAACATTTCCGTGAATATCCGCCAGCACAGCCAGTTTCATATTTCCCTCCGTTTCCGAACCGCCTTTTAAGCATATGCGCCTGACAGCTCCGCTCGTGTACGCCCTCCCCAAACGCTATGCTACCCGGCAATCTCCACCATGTCTGCATCTCCGTAATAATACACCGGCTGATTCCCCTTCGAAAAGACCCACGTATTCTTAATCTGCCCTTCCAGCTCGGCGTAACTCCACTGCATTCTGCTTCGCGCCACGCAGTTGGGGTCATTGACCAGAAAACCATCTTCGTCATACCCGTACACAACGATAAAATGTCCTGCTGCCGTAAAATAACCGGGGCCCATGGAAAGAATAATCACCGCTCCGTCATCCAGCGCCGCCTTCAGCTCACGCTCGGAGGCTTTCGGCTGCCGCACTTGAATCCCGTATTCCAAAGGCATCTCTTCCATTAATGTCCAGGCCGTCCCCACTCCCGATATGTAGCAGCCGTTCTCCATGCTGTATTTTCCCACCCGGTCCGGAGTAATGCTCTCATCCCCCATCAGGTAGTAAAGTGCCATGGAAAGGCAGGTGGGCCCGCAGCCCGAAAGACCGATGCAGCTCCCGTCCCCGTATTCCACATAGCCCCATCTGGGATCCCATTGTAAAAACAGGGGGAAATCCTGTTCCTTCTCGCCGTCTGTCAGCCCGCCGGCTGCCGTCCGCTGCGGTCCCTCCCAGCGGGATACAAAATCCGCCATTTCCGGATTATTGGCCAGCGCCTCCAGCAGCTTGTCTGGGAAATCCCCACGCCGTTCCACAATATCCGCAATCAGCCCGTTGTCTTCTCCCAGCTCCCGCAGCCGTGCCAGCACTTCCCGCGGTTTTCTCTTCTCAGGACTTTCCACATACTCCAGAGCACACTGATCCGGGTAGCTCTCGCCGGTATCCGCAGCATCCTGCACGCCGGCATTCCCCTGCCGCCCGGTACTTCCCCGCCGGTCCGCATCCGCCGGCTGTCCGCTGCTTCCCTGCTTTTTGTCGTTCTCCGGCAGGGTTCCCACGATCCTGCCTTCGGGAGCGCTGTTTGCATTCTGTGCCGCACCGGTCACGGAAATTTCGCCTTTCCCTCCGTTCAGCTGCCTGACCAGCTCCTGCAGATCTCTGCGCAGCCGCGACAGATTGATCAGACAGATAACCGCCAGCAGCATTGAGATTCCGCAAATTCCCGTAAAAATATAGCACTTCCGCCTGTTTTGCCTCTTACCTTTTTCTTCGTACCGCATACTCTTGTGCCTTCCTCTTGTGTTGCTGTCCGAAATGCTTTCCCCCGCCCTTACGCTTGTCGAGCTTTTCGAATGTTTTTGTCTCTGCCATTGATTATGGCACAAAAATGTATCCGGTTTCCATAAATATCCTGAATAAAATATTAAGATTTTATGATTTTTACACCAGCCTTACCGTCTCCCTGGCAATGGCAAGTTCCTCGTTTGTGGGAATCACCAGCACGGATGTCCTGCTGTCAACGGTAGAAATGACGGTATCCTCTCCCCGCTTGCCGTTGGCCTCCTGATCAATCTTTACACCGAGATACCCCAGATATTCGCAGACAAAAGTACGGACAATGGCAGCATTTTCTCCCACACCGGCCGTAAAGCAGATCACATCTACTCCGTTCATGGCCGCGGCATAGGCGCCGATGTATTTTGCCACATTGTAGCAGAAGGTCTTCAATGCACGAATGGCGTTTTCATCGCCCTTATGATAGCCTTCCTCCAGATCACGGAAATCTGAGGAAAGATTGTCTGACAGCCCCAATACTCCCGATTTTTTATTCAATACCGCCATAATCTCATCAATGCTCTTATTCTCCTTATGAGCAAGAAACTCGATGATAGCGGGATCAATGTCGCCGCAGCGGGTCCCCATAATCAGCCCTTGAAGAGGAGTCAGCCCCATGGAGGTGTCAATACACCGGCCATGCTTCACGGCAGATACACTTGCTCCGTTTCCCAGATGGCAGACGATGATTTTTAAATTTTCATAGCTCATTCCCAGCACATCTGCCGCTCTTTTTGAAACATAAGAATGGCTGGTGCCGTGAAAACCATATCTCCTGATTTTATATTTTCTGTAATATTCATAAGGCAGGCCATACATATAAGCCTCTTCCGGCATGGTCTGATGAAATGCGGTGTCAAATACGGCCACCATGGGCGTATCCGGCATCAATGCCCTGCAGGCATTAATACCGATCAGATTTGCCGGATTGTGCAGAGGTGCAAGATCATTGCATTCCTCGATAGCCTTCATCACCTCATCATCTATTACCACGGACTGAGCAAATTTTTCCCCGCCGTGAACCACCCTGTGTCCCACCGCGCCAATCTCTTCCAGATTCTTTACCACGCCGGTCTTAGGGTTGGTCAACGCCTCCAGTACCAGGCGGATCGCTTCGGTATGATCCGGCATGGGCGTCACGTTCTTTTCCTTTTCGCCGCCTTCCGGCGCATAGGTAATCATGCTTCCCTCAATACCGATCCTCTCACAGAGCCCTTTTGCCAGACAGTTCTCCGACTCGGAATCAATCAACTGAAATTTTAACGAAGAGCTTCCGCAGTTAATCACTAATATTTTCATATCTGTCCGTCCTTTCCTTACATTTATCTAACACTTCCAATCATGCCGCCGGCAGCGGTACAAACAAACTGTGAACCCAACTTAGAAAATCTTTTCGCCTTATACCAGCTGAGCCTGCACCGCAGTCAGCGCCACAACGCCTACAATATCCTGCCAGGAGCATCCTCTTGACAGGTCGTTGACCGGCTTTGCAATACCTTGCAGCATGGGGCCGTAGGCATCGGCTCCGCCCAGTCTTTGTACCAGCTTATACCCGATATTTCCGGCATCCAGATTAGGGAAAATCAGCACATTAGCCTTGCCGCCCACAGGACTGCCGGGAGCTTTGGTCTTGGCTACGCCCGGAACCAGCGCCGCGTCGGTCTGGAGTTCACCGTCAATGGTCAGATGAGGATACTGCTCCCTGGCAATCCTCGTGGCCTCCACCACCTTGTCCACCAACGGATGCTTTGCGCTGCCCTTGGTGGAGTGACTTAACATGGCAATCACCGGCTTGGGGCCGATCAAAGACTTAAAACTTCTGGATGAGGTATCTGCAATGGCCGCAAGCTCTTCGGCAGTAGGGTCCTGATTCAGTCCGCAGTCCGCAAATAAAAGCGTGCCGTCCTCTCCCTGATCCTTAAACTGGGTATCCATGACAAAAAATGCGGAGACCAGCTTAACCCCGGGAGCGGTCTTCAAGATCTGCAGCGCGGGCCTTAAAGTGTCCGCGGTGGAATGACATGCACCGGCCACCATGCCGTCCGCATCATTAGCCTTTACCATGACGATACCGAAAGTCAAATAGTCCTTTAACAGGATTTCCCTGGCCATTTCCAGCGTCATGCCCTTTGCCTTTCTGGTTTCATACAAAAGATTAGCATAATCCTCCAGTTTATCGGTAACCGCCGGATCGATTACCTTGATTCCGGACAGATCTACCTCCAGCCATCCGGCACCGTCCATGATTTTCTCTTCGTTGCCAATCATGATAATATCGGCAATCCCCTCTTCCATTATCTTTGCCGCGGCAAGCAGGGTCCTCTTGTCGTTGGACTCCGGCAGCACAATGGTTTTTTTGTCCAGTCTTGCTCTCTCCTTGATTGTGTCAATGTATGACATAATGAACTCTCCTTTCCGGTAACTTTGATTTTTTACATTGTGTATTATGTTTTGTTTTTATATTGTGAAAATTTGCTATTTGTATTATACTAAATATAAGTGGCACGCACAAGAGAGAATGTTCGTTAAATTGTATATTTTCAAAAACAAATGCTCCCTGCTCTTCTATGTTTTTTCAATGCCTGCCGTGCCTGAATACTTATTTTCCATGTTATTTTTTTCACATTGTCCTTTAATATTTTTTGTCAATATTTAGATAGCTGTCATAACACAGTATTTTCAGAAACGGAGGCACATATGAAAGTCAACGGGATCATTGCAGAGTACAATCCTTTTCACACCGGCCACAAATATCACCTGGAAAAGTCCGCACGCTTAACCGGTGCGGATTACTCCATCGTGGTTTTAAGCGGCAATTTTATCCAGCGCGGCGATCCCGCCCTGGTAGACAAGCATACCCGTGCAGAAATGGCCCTGAAAAACGGCGCCGACCTGGTGCTGGAACTTCCCACTGTATATTCCGCCTCCAGCGCGGAATACTTTGCCACCGGAGCCGTGTCCCTGCTGGACAAGCTGGGTGTG
>CAZAMX010000081.1:0-8445 GCA_964486095.1 uncultured Acetatifactor sp.
CTTTTTCAGATATTTCATCATCTTTCCTGTTTTCATCGCTGTCTGCCTTCTTCACCAGACGGTAAATTCCCTGACATCCTGCTATGGCCCCCACAAAAAACAGGATCACCGTGATAAACGATGTCCCCAGTCTGCGGTCAAGCCACACCCCCAGCGCCGTAGTCATTCCCACGGAGGCGATCATGACCAGACCCAGCTGCGTAATCAGGGGCAGTATTTTAAATGTTTCCTTTTTATCATCCTTCCGATGCTTCATGTAGTTAATTATATCCAATCCTTACAAAAAAGTCTAGAAATATTTACAACTTACCATTGACTCCGTGACTTTCCGGTTGTAGTATTTTTACAAGGCAGCTTAAATTAAGAAAGAGAGCTTCTCATGAACACAATTTCCGGTATTTATCGACGCAGGCTGATCCCTGCAGAGCGCATTCTGCTAAAGGATGACATTATCGTGGAGCAGAACGATGAGTTCATCGTTACCAAATGGAACACGATCCGCCCAAAGCCGGGATTTTCCCACGGCTGCTCCTGCTATTTTCTGCGGGAGGGCATAAAGGTCAGTAAAATCTACCGGGCCGATCATTCTCTGTTGTACTGGTACTGCGACATAGTAGACTATAGCTTTGATCCTGCGGATTCCTCCCTGACGGTCACCGACCTGCTGGCGGACGTCATCCTCTATCCCGACGGACGCATGGAGGTAGTGGATTTGGACGAGCTGGCCGAGGCCATGGAACGGGGTCTGATCACAAAGGAGCAGATGACCACCTGCCTGCGCAACCTGAATCATCTGCTCACTGTTATTTACCGGGATAAATTTGACAGACTGCAGTCCCGCTTAAACAGTCTGGGACTGTAGATCCTAAGCTTTCTTAATAAAATATATGTCCGCCGATGCTGATTCCCGTCAGTCCGGGAATAGGCGTGCGGAAAAAGACGCAGTTCCCCACATTTGTTACGCCGGACATTGCCTCATCCGCGGCTCTGTAGCAGTCCTGATTGGCCTTGTTGACCCCCAGCGCCAGATCCAGTCTGCCGCTGGCCACCGGTGAAAACTGCTTTTTCTGGTAAATCACTCCCAGCACAGTATCCTGAAACTTGGAGCTCAACACTCTGTTTATGACCACACTTCCCACCGCCAGCTTCCCTTCATAAGGCTCCCCTCCTGCCTCACAGTAAATCAGGTTTGCCAGCAGATAACGGTCATTTTCGCCAAAAGTCACCTGGGAAATATCCCGCCAGGCCGCATTGGCTGCCGCCTGGGACAGAGCAATTTCTTCCGCAAGCTTCTTCCGTAAATATTCCAGGTTTTCTTCTTCCTTCCTGATCTGTTCCTCGACCTCTTCCGCTTTTCGTTCCGCTTCTGCAATCTGATCGCCGTAATTTGCAATGGAATTGGCAGTCTGCCGAATCAATCCCGAAACCTTCTCCTTCTCAGCCTCCGCTTGAATCTTCAAAGTATCCAGCTCTGTCTTTTCCTCCTGCAGTCTGGCTTCCTGCTCTTCCACATAAACACGAATTGCTTTATATTCTTCCATTTTCCGCCGCTCATACGCCGCCACCTTCTCGGCATAATCTGCCGCATTGAGAATACCGGAAATACTGCTTTCCTTCAGCAGCACATTGATGTAGCTTTCCTCTCTGTTTTCATACAGGGCACGAACCCGGTCCACCATACATTCGTACTGCCACTTTTCCGTAGCCTTTGCCTCTTCCAGCGCCGCCTGGGTATCCAGGATTTCCTGCTCCTTGTCCCGAATCTGCTGCTCCAGGCTCTCCAGATTTTCCACCACCTGATTCAGCTGGGCATTCAGCTTATTCATTTCTTTTTTCAGCGCCTTCTGCTCGCCCTCCAGCTCTTCCAGCTCTTCCTCCTGCTCGTTTCGCTCCTGCTCCAGCTCCTGTCTTCTCTGTTCACTTTCGTTGATCTGCTGCTGGGTGCTGGAGGTTGCGGATACCACAAGAGGGCCGGGAAAAATCATTCCTCCGGCCTGTCCCATATTCTCCATCCCCGGCCGATCCGGGGATACTATTTCGGCTATCAATACCGCAGCCATCAAAACAGCCATTTTTTTCCAGCCCCTCAACTTTTCCTATCCTGCCTTTCCTCTGTTCGTTTGCGAATATCCCCACAGTGTCAGGGCATAACGTTCTATCAGACCTGAATATGTATCTGCCTCCCCGTGCGTGAATAGGGAACATAACTTACCCCCGCCGCGTCAAACATTCTCTTTGACGCCCGGTTCCCCGGAGTTCCTTCATACTTGTCGCTGTCATAGACTACCGTTTTGATGCCTGCCTGTATAATGGCCTTCGCACACTCGTTACAGGGAAATAAGGACACGTATATCTTCGTGCCCTCCAGAGAGCCTCCCCGGTAATTTAATATGGCATTCAGCTCGCTATGGGTCACAAAAGGATATTTTGTCTCAAGCCCTTCCCCCTCCCTGTCCCAAGGAAATATATCATCCGAACAGCCGTTCGGAAAACCGTTGTAGCCCATGGATAATATCTTGTTGTCACTGCTGACAATACAGGCTCCCACCTGTGTGCTTGGATCCTTGGAGCGCATACCGGAGAGCTGTGCAACCCCCATAAAATATTCATCCCAGCTGATATAATCTTCCCGTTTTCCCATCCCGCCTCCTTATTTACCTCTATTTTGTACCAAAAATACGGTCTCCCGCATCTCCCAGTCCCGGAACGATATAGCCGTGATCATTCAGCTTTTCGTCCAAGGCGCCCACATACATATCCACATCCGGGTGAGCCTCTTCCATGGCCCGGATACCCTCCGGCGCGGCAATAATACACATGAAATGAATATTCTTACAGCCCCGGTCCTTCAGCATCTGAATCGCGGCCACAGAAGAACCGCCGGTAGCCAGCATGGGATCCACAACAAATACCTCACGCTCTGCGCAGTCCGCAGGCAGCTTGCAGTAATACTCCACCGGTTTTAAAGTTTCCGGGTCCCGGTAAAGACCGATATGCCCCACCTTTGCGGCCGGAATCAAATCCAGTATGCCGTCCACCATGCCAAGACCCGCACGCAGAATCGGCACCACCGCCAGCTTTTTGCCGCTCAGCTCCTTTGCCGTAGTCTCGCAGATCGGCGTTGTGATCTCCACGTCTCCCAGCTTCAGGTCCCGAGTGGCTTCATAGCAAATCAGCATGGCAATTTCGCTGATGGTCTGCCGAAAATCCTTTGTACCTGTTTCCTTTCTGCGGATAAAGCCGATCTTATGCTGGATCAGCGGATGGTCCATAATTACTACCTTTGCCATTTTATTTTCCCCCTTCTATCATGTCAACTCTGCGCTGATGCTTTTCTTCTCCCGAAAAAGCCGTGTTCAGAAAGGTTTCCACAATATCCAGCGCAAGGCTCGGCCCCAGAATCCCGCCTCCCAGAGCAAGCACATCGGCGTCATTGTGCAGCCTTGTCATTTTGGCGGAAAATGTGTCCGAACAGAGAGCGCAGCGCACGCCACGCACCTTGTTTGCCACCATGCTGATACCGATGCCCGTGGTGCAAATGACAATGCCCTTTTCACAGCTTCCGTCCGCCACTGCCTCCGCTACTGCCCTGCCATACACAGGGTAATCCACAGAAGCTCTGCTGTCACACCCCATATCCCGGTAGGGAATGTTCTTTTCCTCCAGGTAACGCTTCACACTTTCCTTCAATTCATAACCGCCATGGTCACTTCCGATTGCAATCATTTTAACCTCATTTCTGCACGGCCTTCATATTGTTTTTTCATGCCGATACCCCTATGCGTGCTTCAGCACGCATATAGCCTGCAGATCCGCGGCGCCGCGCAGCCGCAGACCGGATTACTGCTGATTTTACAGTTTGATTACACGATGCCCGGCTGCCTTCAACAGTCGATTCATAATGGCCTGACCTAAACCGGAAGTATCAAAGCTTTCCGCATATATTTTTGTGACACCTTCGTCATCAAACTCTCTGAGTATCGAAAAAAGATTTCTTGCAACACTCTCTTCATCCTTACGGCTGCCCACACACCTGATTACATTCCCGCGATACCGCTGAAGATTCTCGCTGGTACACAGAATTCCGGTTCTTTCCCCCTTTTCCTGCTCCGCCGCTGCCTGCGCATTGATAAACTGCACTACTCTTTCAGAAGCTCCCTCCACAATCACCAGCTCTCCTTTAGGCGCATAATGGCGGTACTTCATGCCGGGCGCTTTCGGAGCCTGTCCACTGTCTGCATCCATAATTGTGACGTCTGTGTCAATTTTTTCAAGAACACCGCCAAGCATTTCCGCAGTCACATAGCCGGGACGCAATATCTGGGGCGGCTGAACCGTCAGATCAAGAATAGTGGATTCCAGCCCAATCCCCACCTGACCTCCGTCTATAATCATCTCTATCCTTCCGTCCATATCCTGAAGCACATATTTTGCCAGGGTAGGACTTGGACGCCCCGAACGGTTGGCACTGGGCGCGGCAACATATCCGCCGCCGTACTCGATCAGCTTTCTGGCAATCCTGTCCGAGGGAAACCGCACGGCTACCGTATCCAGGCCGCCCGTGGTTTCTGCCGGGACCAGCTCCGTCTTGTGCAGTATCATAGTCAGCGGTCCGGGCCAAAAAGCCTTCGCAATCCTCATAGCCGCCTCCGGCACCCGGCAGGCAATTTTCTGCAAATCCTCCAGCCTGCATATGTGTACAATCAGCGGATTGTCCGAGGGTCTCCCCTTGGCCGCATAAATCTTTCGGGCCGAGTCCGCGTTTAAGGCATCTCCCCCCAGCCCGTACACGGTTTCCGTTGGAAATGCCACCAGCCCGCCGCCTTGTATGATACTTCCCGCACGGCGCAGCGCCGCATCCTCTTCTGCCGTAAACCCTTCTCCCTGCGGCATAATCCTCACTGTCACTGTATCCATTGTAGACGACACCCTGCCTGTCCCGTTTTATTCCCGCGAGCAATGAGTCAAGCGGGCATGCCTGCATGCACATTTGACGAATGCCGCGAGGGTCGAATACCCCGCAGTTCTACTGCGAATCAAGCTTGCTGCGAGGTATTTGACTGCTGACGCGCTCTTTCGTCTGCTTGCGCAGACGGACTTTAATAGGCGCCGGAAAATCAAATATTTTCCACTGCGCCTATTATATCATACATTTTTTTAAAATTAAAGTATTAGTCGTGGGTATTTAGATATTGCAGAACTCCCATATGTATAGCCCAGGCCAGTTCCTCCTGATATTCGTCTGAACAAAGCTTCTGCGCTTCCTCACTGTTGGAGAGAAAGCCGCACTCCACAATAACAATGGGAACACTTGTTTTTTTCAGAAGATAATAGCTGTCGTTGGCCTTTACCTGACGCCGGTTCTCCGGGTCCACCTTATTCACCAGCCGCCGCTGAACGCACTCGGCCAGCTCCTGTCCCTCTCTGCTGCCCGCATAAAAAAACACCTGAGCCCCATGCACATATTCTTCCGGATAACTGTTCTGGTGAATGCTGACCGTAACCCGGGGCGCCGCCTCGTCTATGATCCGAATCCGCCTTTTCATATCCTGTACCTTCTTGTTTGACGCTCCCTCGTCGTAAAGACCTGCGTCGCTTTCTCTTGTCATTACCACCTTTACATCATTTGCCTCCAGGTACTTTTTAAGCTTTTCCGCGATCAGCAGATTAACCTCCTTTTCTTTTGCGCCATTGATTCCTATTTTTCCCGGATCATTTCCGCCGTGGGGCGGCGGTAACTTGCGGAAAAATGATACTGATATGATACACTCTATTTTGTGCAGGCAGTATCTTGTAGATGTGGACTTTTCTATTTTCGGCTGATGTTTGATACATCAGCCGATATTCTCTTTGTTGGTGTAAACAGTTTTGAAAAGCGTTTCTAACTCACTTGAAAAATTGTAAGTGATCTTGATTTTGTGGTTTTCATATACCGTTATTTCATGTATCATTTCCACCACAATATCCCTGTCCAATTTTTCAATAGCCCTAAGCTCTAACAGGCGTTTTATCCACGGGCTGTCAAAAATATCCGGCGTAGCTTCGTCCTGTCTGTTATCAATGCTTTCAAGCTGCTTTTCCAGTAATTCTTCTTTCTTTAGGTAATCCTGCCGATATGTGACAAATTCATCTTTGGAAATCAGTTCACTTCGGTAATCTTCGTAAACCGCTTTTTTCAGCTTCCGTACCTTTTCAAGTTCGGCGGTCAGACGGGTTTTCTCATTTTCATTTACCCGCCTTACTGTAACGGCTGCTTCTTGGTTCTGTTCAATGACTTCACGCATATTGTCAATGTTCTGCATGATCGCTTTCAAATCTTCCAAAATGATTTTTTCCAAAACCAAATGCGGTATAGGGTGCGGAGTACAATATTGTCTGCCGGAGCGTACATATGTCCCGCAATAGTAATTGACAATACCGCCGCCGTGTCCCGGTGTTCCGATTTTCTTTGTCAAAGCCCTGCCGCAATCCCCACACTTCAAAAAACCTGCAAAAATACTCATGTTGCTGTTTAAGTCAAGATTGCGTGTCCTGCGTTTTAACAAATCCTGTACCTTGTTCCATGTTTCATCATCAATGATCGCTTCATGTGTGCCTTTTACCACAATCCAATCTTCTTTGTCTTGGGCTTTTGATTTCCCCCTCATTCTCTGGCTTTTCTTGTTCTGCACCATATTCCCGATATACATTTCATTTTGTAAAATACGGTTTATGGTTGAGTACGTCCAGTAAGAGGTACTGTCTAAACGGTTGCTGTTCCTGTAATTATCTCCGTTTATCTTTTTGTATTCAGACGGGCATACAACTCCGTCCTCATTCAGTATAGCCGCAATACGGATTTTTCCATTTCCCTCTATATAGAGCCTAAAGATTTTGCGGATAACTCCGGCAGCATATTCATCAATAACCAACTTGTTTTTATCAGCAGGCGATTTCTTATATCCATAGGAAGCAAACGCCCCTATAAATTCCCCTGCCCTCTGTTTGGTTTTCATGGAAGCATGGACTTTTTTAGAAATGTCCCTTGCGTACTGCTCGTTAAAGATATTCTTTATCGGTAGCAGCATATCATAAGCCTGCTTCATGCTGTCAATATTATCCGTAATGGAAATGAAACGTACTTCGTGATCCGGGAAATAGCGTTCCAAATATTTTCCTGTGTCAATGTAATCACGTCCGAACCTTGAAAGGTCTTTCACAATCACACAATTCACTTTTCCGGCTTCTATGTCTGCAATCATTCTCTTAAATGACGGGCGGTTAAAATTCGTCCCCGTGAAACCGTCATCTATGTAGGTGTCATACAAAACAAAGTCGTCCTTGTCTTTTAAGTAATCTGTAATCAGTTTCCTCTGATTTCCAATACTGTCACTCTCTGCCTTATCGCCGTCCTCCTTTGATAACCTAATATATTCAGCCACGTTGAAAAGTATATGTTTCCTCATAATCGTTTACCTTTCAACCGCTTCCCTTGATCGTATTTTACTACAAAGGAGCGAATTTTCCAATGCTTTTTCACGGAGAAGCAACTTCTTTTTTTGTTTGTTCTTGTGCATGGGTCTGAATAATTCGGTTTACAAGTTCTGCGACAGTGATTTTGGCTAAAAATTCTCTTTCAATGGTATAGCGTATTGTTTCCTGCTTGCCATTTTTCAATCGGCTATCCCTCCTACATATAATCAATTAAAAAAGTTATGCAACCTACTCATAACAACATATTAGATACAGCTTATCCAATATGCTAAATAGTTTTTGGATAAAATGAGCAGATCGGACGGCTTGGCAGCTCCACGGGACTTGCACCTCTCTCATTCTTATGAGTAGCCGTGTCATACGGGTGTATCATTATACCAATGTGCGGGTCATGGCGGCGGCAGTTTCCACATTGCCGCCTGCGGTTCACTGATAGTACCGCTCGCCCCTTGCCGGGGGTCTTGGCGTATCAGCCCGCAGGCTCGCCGCACATTGAACGTGTCCGATTGCCCTATGCTGCGCCGTGCGCTTTCTTTGTCAAAGTTCCGGGGCTTGTCAGCCCGCAAAGGCACACCATATTGATGTACTTTTGCGGAATGGCAAGAAACAGCGGGCGGTCAGCCCGCCCGTGCTTTCTGTCTTTTCTGTCCTGTCCTTTAAGCCACGCTAAAGGTCATTACCTTTATGATTAGTTTTGTTTCCAGTCTGCGCCGCAGTTCCATATCAAGCCACGGGTGGGGACAGCCTGCTTCATCATACATGGTGCGTGTCGAAAGTGTGTTGATGTAGCCCTCGTAATGCTTCAACACGGTATTCATTGCGTCCACGTCCCCGGAAACAGCCGACACAATGACGGGGTAAGGCAGTAAGCCTTTGCCGCCCTGTATGTGCGGCGTGTTGGCAGTTCTTTCATTCATCAGCATTTCCCTCCATGAATTTTTTAAGTTCCTGCAAAGAGCTTGTCCGGCGGTA
>CAZAMX010000082.1:0-8352 GCA_964486095.1 uncultured Acetatifactor sp.
GAGCTTTTAGCAAATAATATCCTTATAGTACATTTTCACAATACTGTGGGGCATTACTACCTTCCGCCCCTCCTGTCCGTCCATCAGCAGCTTTACTTCCTCCACCGCCCTGCTGGAAATCGCATAAAAGTCCTGTCGGACAGTATTCATCTGCTTGCCCACATAGCCCATAAGGGTAATGCCGTCAAAGCCGCACACCGGCCGGAATATATCCAAATCAATCAGAGCGTTCATGGCCCCGATGGCCATCAGGTCCGAAGCACACACTACGCAGTCCTTCTTTTTTGCATATTTTAAGGCCACCTTCCTGGACGTAAGCTCACTGAAATCCCCCCGGCGCACCAGCATGGATAAATTCATTTCCTCTGCCAGCCTCTTCATTCCCCGTATACGCTGCTCCGTGACAAATCCATCTGCTTTTCCGGAAATGTATAGAATCGACTTACATTTATCGTCCGTGACTGTTTTTTTGGCCACGTCATACTGCGCCTGCTCATGGTCAATACTGACGGAAGTAGTTTTTTCATTGACAAGGGGGGCATCCACCACCACGCAGGCGAAGTTTTGATCTTCAATCAGCTTCTGCAGGATTCTGTCCTCCTTTGAAAGACCGTAGATAATCACCCCCGAGATGCTTTGAGAAAGGAAATATCTGGTAAGCTCCTCCGCATCCATTCCGGCGATCATGGAAGAAAACACAGTGATCACCTCCACATTCAGCTCCTTTGCCTTGTCCAGCGCCCCCAGAAGGTACTGCATGAAAATCTGGTCGATGGCCTGCGTCTGGCGTTTGGGATCAAGCAGCAGGGCAAGACGCCCAAACTGCTTGGAGGAAAGGGCGGATGCAATAGAGTTGGGAATATAATTCAGCTCCCGTATCGCGTCATTTACCTTTTTCTTCGTCTTCTCGCTTACATTGGGATACCCGTTCAATACCTTCGACACCGTGGAAATAGCCACCCCGGCCTGCTGCGCAACCTCTTTTATGGATACCATGCTCTTACTACCTTTCCGTTCGTACCGCTTCTTTACCTGCATTGACGCGGGGACTTTTTTCTCTTATACTAGTATTAATTGAAGGAATTGTCAAATTCGGCCTGAACTGTTACGTCTGCGTTGGAGGAAATATGGCAGTTATCAAAAATATTCAGGAAAAATATATGCGGGAAGCCTTAAAGCAGGCGAAAAAAGCTTACTCCCTGGGAGAAGTACCCATTGGCTGTGTGATTGTCCACGAAGGGAAAATCATCGGCCGAGGCTACAACCGCCGCAACACGGATAAGAATACTCTTTCTCACGCGGAGATCACCGCCATCCGCAAAGCCAGCAAGGTAATCGGAGACTGGCGGCTGGAGGAATGCACCCTGTACGTGACCCTGGAACCCTGCCAGATGTGCGCCGGGGCCATCATCCAGGCCCGCATCCCCGAAGTAGTTATAGGCTGTATGAACCCAAAGGCAGGCTGCGCCGGCTCCGTCCTGAATATTCTGGAAATGCCGGAATTCAATCATCAGGCGGTGGTCACCAGAGGTATCCTGGAACAGGAATGCAGCGATCTGTTAAAAACCTTCTTTGCCGAGCTTCGTGTCAGAAACCGGGAATCGAAATAACCGGCAGCTTACAGGCCCGGCACATTTTGTACAATTCTTCCGCGGCCAGTCTGGTCTTTGCTACAATGTCGCCGCCCTCTGACGGAAAACAGTAATACAGGACATCCTGACGCATTCCCGCTCCCAGCGATACCAATCGGGAATATGGGGAAATTCCGTTTCCCCTTCCGCCGCCTTCATAAAACCAAATTCGGTCAGCACATACTCCTTGCCGCAGCTCAGATGCCGACACCGCCTTTAAAAGCGTCCGGAACAGGATCCCGGGTCTCCGCGGCAGCCGGTGAGTCCCCACCGGCTTTGCCAGCACATCCTCGTACTTCATCTCCTTGATTTTTATCTTCATGTATCCCCTCGTTCCGTCCCTATCCCTCGCTCTGCCTCCCCTGGCGGCACAGACGATTCAAGTCGTTTCTCACGTTTCCCCCTGATAAGTGGGCGCATTTTTAGGACTTTTACCCTTGATTACGTTGTGATAGTATGCGTAGGTCATGGGAGCATCCTGCTTTAGCGTATCTGCATCCACCACCTTCCCTAAAAATACGGTGTGACTGGAGGTTTCCATTTTGTCAATTACCTCGCACACTATATAAGCGCAGGCATCCGGCACCACGGGCAGAAACGATTTTATCACCGGCTCCACCCTGTCAAATTTGTTCATATCTTTCCCGCTGTAAAATCCAAAGGTCCCGATGATTCCGGGATCTGTATTCTCTCCAAGGATGGAAACCGCAAACTTGCCGGTTTCCTGGATACAGTGGTTTGTATAATTGTCATGATTGATACTCACCGCAACAGTTGCCGGAGAGGACGTGATCTGCATGGCACTGTTTGCCGTACAGCCTGTGGCTCTCCCCTTATCCCATGTACTGACCACATAAACCCCGTAAGACAGTTGATAAAGCGCGCTTTTATTCATATTTAACCTCCTTGCTGCGACTGTGTTTTAGAAATAATGAATGCCTCGGTTTTTGGCAACATTATTTATTATTATACCATGATTACGAGAAATCGGAAATAAAAACAGTAAACTTCTTGACAAAACCGCAGGAAACCGCTACACTGATAAAGCCGTATATTCGTGGCAGGATAATGAAATTCGGTCTCGCGCAATGGGAACTGTGAACCGTGTCAGGTTGGGAACAAAGCAGCACTAAGCAGAACCTCTCATGTGCCGTGAGGAAGCCGGGTGGAGTCCTGCCCGGATATACGGTTTTAGCATGAAAAAAGGAGGCCTGCGCCATGACCCCTTCCCGGATAACCGCATATATGTCCGATTGTACTCTCTGTCCCAGGCAGTGCCATGTCAACCGCGCGGCAGGACAAACCGGCTTTTGCGGTCAGACCGCCGAAATCGGCGTAGCAAGAGCTGCCTTGCATTTTTGGGAGGAACCTTGTATCTCCGGCTCCTGTGGGTCCGGTACGGTTTTCTTTTTCGGCTGCGGCCTTCGGTGTGTCTTTTGTCAAAATCATGCCATCGCTGTCGGCAGCGCCGAAAATTGCGTCACTCCGGAAAGACTTTCCGAGCTTTTTCTGAACCTTCAGGAGCAGCAGGCCGCAAACATTAATCTGGTAACGGCAGGACACTTTATCCCCCAGGTCTGCAGGGCCCTTGAGCTGGCAAAGACAGCCGGCCTGACTATCCCCATAGTATACAACACCGGCAGCTATGAAAATCTGTCCGCACTCCGCCTCTTAGAGGGACTTGTGGACATTTGGCTGCCGGATCTGAAATATTATTCCCCGGAGCTGTCTGCGGCTTATTCTCATGCCCCGGACTATTTTGCCAGGGCTTCCGCCGCCATTGCGGAAATGTACCGGCAGGCCGGACCTCCGATGCTTGACACGCAAACCGGCATGATGAAAAGCGGCGTGATTGTCCGACACCTTGTGCTTCCCGGTCAGGTAAGGGATTCCAAGAAGATACTGCGTTACCTGCATGACACTTACAAAAACGACATTTATGTCAGCATCATGAATCAGTATACTCCCCTGGAACACACTGCACAGATTCCCGAACTGAACCGCAAAGTCACGGATGGCGAATATAAAAGAGTCCTGGACTTTGCCGAAAAAATCGGCATTGAAAGAGGCTTTTTACAGGAGGGCGATACGGCAGAAGAAAGCTTTATTCCTCATTTTTCCGCCGGGGTGACTTAATCCGGTTTTCCCGCTTAAAAAGCTTATTGGTTTTCATCCAGGTACAGCTGTACCCGGTTATTGATCACCTGAATCACCTCATCCGTACTCTTGTAACCGTCAAAGTAATCCTGAGCTTCGTCTAAAATTACCTCCAAAATAAACTTCGTCCGCACGGGCAGGGGACGGGCTTCCTCGATCATCTGTCTATATTCTGCCTGCCGCTCTTTAGAAACCTCTTCTCCCTCGAAGGTAGGAAGATGTGGCACGCCGTTGACATACTTTATCTGGGTCATCTCCGCTATACACCAGGGCAGCCATTCCTCAAAGGCATGATAGCTTACAGGAACGATATGCGCAGCATACGAATCCTCCTTTGCTCCTTGAATTTCATCGCTGAGCAAAAAGCGAATAAACTCCCAGGCTCCCTCCTTATGGGTAGAGTTTGCGTTGACTGCTAAAATATTTTCTAAGGTAAAGCAGGCATAACAGCCGTCGTCAAACTGAATTCCTGAAACCACCCTTCCCTGGGCTTCCAGTTCCGCCGAGCCGGAAAAAGAAAGCACATTATCATACCCATTTCCGGACGCCACCGCAAGCTCCCCGTTTTTCCGCCCGTCATCCCCATAGCGAGCAGCCGCCTCCAGCAGCTTATGAAACAGGGGCGTATGAAAGTCACAGCTCCCCTGCTCCCAGTCCACCATCCCAAACAGGCTCTCCGTTCCTTCCAGCCAGCCTTCCAGTACCTGGCCCGGGCCACGTCCTCTCATATAAAGGCAATCCCCCTCCCGGGCCAGCAGGGCGTCCACCAGTGTCTCCATGTCCGGTGTCTCTCTGCTTCCCAGCACTTCCTCCTTGACAGTCGCCTGACCGGCATATACCCTGTAAGTAATCCCATAGATCCGCTCCCCCTGCCGCCAGGCGGAAAAGGTCAGGGGAAAATAATCCTCTTCCCGGACGCCGTCCGCCTCCATATAGGGCTTCAAATCCTCCAGCGCTCCCTTTTCCAGCATTCCCGCAATATAATCCTCCATCAGATCATCTCCATACAGAATATCCGGACCCTTGCCGGCATTCATCTGCACGCTGGTCAATCTGGCGAAATCCTCCAGAGCCTCCGGATCCGTACAGTCCTCCACAATTACCTGATAGGTACTGTTTTTCATGTTAAACTGTGAAACCTGCTCTCGGAAGGTGCCATCCACCCAGTAGCCGCCCCGCACCACAATCGGAATCTTCTCTGTCTTCTGCATCTTGATTTTATCCAGCCGACAATTTTTCCCGTTGCTGTCCGTCAAAAGCAGCTCCACGGCGCCGTCCTCCAGCACCCGGAAATTCTGAAGCCACAAGCTGGTGGGCAGGATATAAGAGGTCCCGGCCAGATACAACACGGGAACCACTTCCCCAGAGGCCAAATCCACCTTCATCACCCGATAGTTGTGATCCTCCGTACAGAGCCCCATCACCGCCGGTAGCTCCCCTGCCGCCCCAAGGCGCACTATCCGCTCCCGCATAAAGGGAATCTCCCTCCTGGAGCCTTGAACCATCTGCCCGGTGGCCGGATCCAGCTCCGCCAGCCGGAGCAGCTCTTCCCCGTCCTCCTGCAACAGCAGCCAGACCTTTCCGTCCTCCGTCTGACAAAGATCCTTTATGGCAAAGCCCGGATCCAGCTCCGTCTCATAAAGAGTTTCTCCGGAGGGCAGAAGCTTTATGATCCTGCCCAGGGCCTGCTCGTCTCCGTTTGTCAGAGAGTACCTGGTATAATAACAGAAAAAATTTCCGTCCCTGTCCAAATACCACCGATGCCTGCCCTCATAAGAACTATAAACGCTATGCTCGTCGGAAACGTTCTCAAGCAGGACCTCCCCCATGCCGCTTGCCCTGTATCGATAAATTTTGATTCCCTCTGACGATGCCTCCGACCAGAGCTGCACAGGCTCTCCCTGCCAGAACTGTGTTCCCAGGGGAAGCCTGACGGTTTCTCCCTTCTGTACCGCCGCCCATGCCTGCTCCTGGAGTTCCTCCCTCTCAAGGGATGCAAAAAGATTCTCTGATTCCGCTACAATATCATAATACTCCGTCCGCTCCGCCAAAGCACGCAAATCATCCCCCGGCGCCAGCCCCTGCCAGATGCTTTCCTGTGATGCGCTGTTCTTTCCGCTTTCCTCGCCTGTCTCAGCTTCCTTTCCAGCGTCTTCCTTCGCCCCGCAGGCAGTAAGCATAAGGCAAAGCAGTAAGCTCGTAATTTCTTTTTTCAGTCCTTTCATAAGCTTTTCCTCCGATGACTTGCTGGTACCTTGCTGCGGATTTGTTCATTTCACCAATGAATCATATATAATCTTATAATAGCACCTGTACAAGTCGCAGTCAATCGTCAATGCGCTGCATATCAGTCCCATTATTTTATGTTTTTAAAGCATCACCGCAATCATTCAGGCAAATCACCGGGCAGCTATGTACTGCTTTACAGCTGCACACGCATCATATAATAACCAAAATCAGATGACTGAGCCGGTTCCTGAGCGCATTCAAAGCTTTCAAAGCCGAACATGACCGCCACCTGCTTTTCCCTGTCATAATAGTTTCCGGGAACCCCCACATAATACACGATCTCCCCCCGCCGTTCTTCCCGGGCCAAAATCAAATGTCGATAATTATAATAGCCGTGCAGCATAAAGCTGTTGCTTGCGGCCCTGAAGGAATCCTCGGAAAGCAGCACAAAATCCTCCGGCCCGATAGAAAGATATTCACGCTGGTCCTGAAAGGGATTTATATGGGGATAAATAGCACATAATTGAAGCCACTTATTTTCCTTTAAGGGAGCTGCCTCCGGCGGCTCTTCTGCGGTCGTCTTCCTGACGGTTTCCTTAGATACCTCCTTTGGCTCGGAAATTTCCTTCCGTTTGGGAATTGCTTTCTGTTCCGCCAGAATCACATCACCTTTCTGACCTGCAGACGACCCGGACGTCCTTACCGCCTGATCTGCTGACAGCTTTTCGGACTGCATTTGCTTCACAGGCTGTTTTTCAACCTGCCTTTGTTTCTCATTCTGCCTCTCAGGCTGCTTTTCAGATAGCTTCTCACTCTGCCTTTGCCAGATACATGCTATCTCCCGTCCCTCTCCCAAAGGAATCCTGATCCCTGCAAGCTCATCACATCCGATTCCCGTATCTCCGATTTCGGAATCCATATGACATATATACCGAAATTCCCCCTGGCCGTCCTCGATCAGCATCTTTCCTATCGGCTCTTCCCTGCCACTTCCGCAAAGGATCACATCCCGGGCAGCTTCCTTCACTCCCCGTACTCCCTTTACGGTAAGCTCCATTTTAAAAAGCTCCTCTGCGGTCTCCAGCTTTAAAAATCCGCCGCTCCGCACCCGCTCTCCGTTTTCAAGATAGTCCAGATATTTGATTTTCCGCTCAAAACGCATAAAAATACCCCCTGAATATTATTCTGCCCATGAAAGCTCTCTGACAGATTGTATATGCACATCTGCCCACTACGCTTTCATTGTAATATATTCAGAGGGTTGTCTTGCTAGTACCAGCGAATATCGGCCACTGTCTACTAATATTCATTGCTGTTTAAATATTTCATGTAGTTCACTACCATCAATGCAATCTTAAAGGTCAGCGCATCATCAAAGTTTCTAAGATCCAGTCCCGTGCTCTTCTGCAGCTTTTCAATCCGATATACCAAAGTATTTCTGTGGACAAAAAGTTGTCTGGAGGTTTCCGATACATTGAGATTATTTTCAAAAAACTTGTTAATTGTATTCAGAGTCTCTTCGTCCAGATCATTAGGCACGTTGTCACCGAATATTTCCTCAATAAAAAGCCTGCACAAATTGATTGGCAGCTGATAAATCAAGCGGCCGATCCCCAGTGTGCTGTATGCCACCACATTTTTTTCGGCATAAAATATCTTCCCTACATCCAGTGCCAGCTTTGCTTCCTTGTATGATTTGGACACATCCTTCAGCTCAGACACCACAGTGCCAAAGGCCACTCTTACGTTCATCATGGCCTCTGCGTTCATCATGGCAACAATGGTATCCGCAATTCCAAGCAGATCCTCCTGGGTACTATTTGACTCCAGCGCTTTGATCAAAATGACATTGCTCTCATCCACAGCCGTAATATAATCCCCAGCCTGCCCGGAAAACATGCCCTTGAGCACCTCTGTTACGATCCCGTCCTTTTCCAGACGCGTCTCTACCAAAAACACCGCCCTGGGTACCGTTACTTCAATATGAAGCTTCTTTGCTCTGTTATAAATATCTACAAGGAGCAGATTATCCAGAAGCAGATTCTGAAAAAAGTTATTTCTGTCAAATCTTTCCTTGTAAGCAATTACAAGATTTTGAATCTGGCATACCGCGATCTTTCCCACCATATACGCATCTTCACTGGTTCCTTTTGCCACCAATATATATAACAGGTCTCCCTCATCTAAAATCTTTAACAGGTGATGACTTCCTATTACCTGGCTGTCTGCCGGAGAATTTACAAAGCCCTTCACCAGCTCACCGCCTAAATCTATCTGATCCGTGGTGGATGCCACTGGCATTCCCTAAATATCATATATGCACAGATCTACTTTG
>CAZAMX010000083.1:0-8333 GCA_964486095.1 uncultured Acetatifactor sp.
TCAAACTCTCACCATAATCGTTTGTCCTGCCAGTCTTTTCTCTGGCATTACTGTTGTTCTTCTGAATTAATTCTTTCTGATTCATCTCTTTCAGATCAATTCCTCTATGAAGATTTCTCTTTCATAAGATGAATCTCTCTAATGAGATGAATGCCTCTATGGAATCTTTTCAGGGTTGCATTACTGTTTGTTTGTCAAGGTACAAATCTCCCATTTACGGGAGAACTGCGGCCTGTCTTCATGTCTTTGGCCGCAACTCGTTTATAATATCACGAGCTTTTCTTTTTGTCAACAAGATTTTAAAAAATTTTTAAAAACTGTTTTCTCTTATTCCCGTCAAAACATCTCTGTTTTTAACAGTGGAACTTAATAGTACCCTAACTTTCACTGTTTGTCAATATTTTATTTCATAGAAATTTAAAAGAATAATTCATAAAAACGATACAGTTCTTCTGCATCGTCATATAAGTCTTTGTACATCCTTTTTTCAGCCAATTTAAATCCTGCTTTTTCCATCACCCTCCAGGACGGTGTATTTTCATTTTTCACCGTCCCGATCATGTTTTTTACATTGTAGTGTGCCGAAAAATATTTCGTATATGCTTTAACTGCTTCTACTGCATAGCCATTATTTCTGTATTGGGCTCCGACAAAATATACTATGCCTGTTTTTTGAAGGTCCTCGTAAAAAGAACACCCCACAGAGCCGATTACTGTGTTCTCAGCCTTTAAAGTTATTGTATAGGCCATGTAGTCCTGATACGGATCATCTCTGGCCGCAAAGTCTTTGGCCTCGATTATCCATTCCGCGACCTGGCCGGCGCAGTCTCCGTCAAAGCCGCAATCATGCAGGCTTCCGTCTGCCGACATTTTAGCAAAAGCTGTTTCATCCCCTGGCAGCACATCTCGAATCAGCAATCTCTGTGTTTCGATCCACATATAAAACCTCCATAAATATTTATTCCCGGCTGCTCAATCATCCAAATGGAGCAGGCCGGTATTAATGCGGACAGAAATAAAGTGTGGCTGCCTAATTTCCAGCTTTATATCTTCCCTTTCCAACAAGCTTTTAACCTGGCTTCGAGACAATCCCAAAATCTCGGCAACTTGTTTTTCCGCACGAATCTTCAATTGATGCGGGTTATTGATCGCAAACACAAGCTGATCTCCTGTATCACTGCTTTCCACGATCTCCTGCCGTTTCACGAATTCATACTTTATTCTGTCAAAATCAACCTCGGCTTTGTTTTTCAAAAATAGCTGCGGGTTTTTCCCGTACCTCTCTGCAAGCTGCTCGTTATTTTCCAAAAAGCTCAGATATTCTTCCTTAGGAATAGAAGAAACCTTCTGCCGCTCATAAATTGCAAGGTTAAGCGTATGTTTACATTCCTCACATTGATAAATCAGCCAGACATCCAGCTTATTGCCATTGGCGTTGACACGGAACTTTCCCGTATTTTTAAAATATGTCCTTCGGCCGCATTTAGGACATCTCCGGCTGACTAAAAAGGAATCCTTCAAAACAATTTCATATTCAATTTTCTTTATATAGCTCATCTGCATCTCCCATTCATTTCATGTTATGATGCGTGGGCTATTACATTATTTGATTCTGCTGTCTGCAATAGCCACGCTATGCAGAATAAACCGGTGTAGTCATAAAGCACTTCCCTTTCGTTATATTATGTAAATTAAAATAAATTTGTAGAATACCCCTGTCGGCTTCAGGTCGGCAGGTTATCCTTTCCCCGCTTTTATAATCGTTGCACCATCCGGGTTGTCCCGTACTTCCTCAATCACAAATCCGGCGCTCAGCAGCAGTTCCTTTTCGTGTTCCAGCGTCAGCGGAATATCAAAATGAACGAAGCACTGATCCGGTATTGCAAACTGTTTTCTTTTTTTCAGATATACCTGGCGCAAAATTTCTTCCTCTTCATCACAGCAGGCAATGTAGTCCCCTGACAGGAAAATGCCGCCTCTTTTTAAACTGTTGTATACCTTCCGGTACAATTCCTTTTTTCTTTCCGGCAGAAAATGATGCAGACTTTCAAACGAAATTACGGCATCCCATTTATCCTGCCCCGGATCATATTGAAAATAGTCCTCACATACCGTTGTAAGCCGTTTATCGGAATGCTTTTTCAGCAGTTTATCCAGCATGTTTTGACATAAATCCACGCCGGTTACCTCTACGTCGGGATTTCTTTGCCATATCCGATCCAATTCCATACCGGTTCCACACCCTAAATCCAAGATCTTCCGGCATTCCGCAGGCAGCATTTCGGCAAATATCTGATATGACTTTTCCCAAATTGACATATGCTCTTCGTAATCATCCAGCCGCTTTGTAAAAAAATCTGACATTTCCTCCATTGGCAAGTCTGACGTGTCCTGGAGCCACTGTTTTAAACCCTGTAAATATTCTGAAGTTGATTCCATCCTGTTCTTCCCTCCCTATATTCTTTTTATATATAAGCGGTTGCTCATCTGTAAATAAGGATAGCATATCTTACACACTGCGTTCCACCTTACACATTTTTACAAAAAAATATGAGCCAAAGTATCGGCTCATATTTTCTCGCTCATTTTTCTTAAAATTCGCTGTATGCTCTTCTCCGAAAGAAAATATTTGCAGGCTAATTCCGAGGTCCTGCTTCCTGCAAGATAATCCTTATAAATTTGCCGGTTTCGCAGCAAAAGCTCCTGTCTGATCTGCGTACCCTCTCCCCATGCCTGCCTGTGCGCCGCCTTGCGCGGAATATAAATATTTTCTCCGTCAACATACTGTTGTATCAATTCTATTACTTCAATGGGCAGAATTTCTTCTGCTCTTATATAGCCCATGTCTGCCTCCTAAACTTATATTCTTCAGGAAAGCATTGGCTATAACAATGTTTGATTGCAATAGCCAGTGCTATGCAAACATAACATATCTTCTCATACACAAATCCCCCTTCTTTTTTATCATCTCATGGCTCTTATCAATGTTCCATATCCTTCATCCGGGATTCTGACTGCAGCTCACTTCTGCTATTTCCCGTCACTAAAACTGGTAAAATATTCACGTTCTACTTCCGGAAGGCCATACTTTTCCTTTGCGTCAGAAAATGCCCTGATCATAAACGCCATATTACGCGCAAGATTTCTCATGGTCTGAAGTCCTTCCAAGTCTTTTTTCACATCCTCCGCGGTATAGCCATGGACCTGATTCCAATAAGTACCCGATGCCACCGGCATGCCGCTGATGGTAAAATATTTATTCAACACATCAAAGGACGCCGTATTGCCGCCTCGCCTGCAGCTTACCACTGCCGCACCCACCTTCATGTGCTTTGAAAATTGTGTGCTGTAAAAGAGTCTGTCCAGAAAGGAAAGCAGCGTTCCGTTCGGTGATCCATAATAAACAGGACTTCCCACCACCAGGCCGTCTGCAGCCTTAAATATTGGTGCGGTCTCGTTTACCAGGTCATCATTAAATACACATTTTCCGTTTTTCTTACAGTACCCGCAGGAAATACATCCTCTGACAGACTTATCGCCTACTTGAATCAGCTCTGTTTCCAGCCCCTCTTTTTCAAATACCCGAACCATTTCATCGAGCGCCGTCCATGTACATCCCTTTGCATGGGGACTGCCATTGATTAAAAGTACTTTTGCCAAAATTTTTCTCTCCTATTCTTATAATATTACGCTTGCATGTTGCCATACTGCTGATTTCTTTTTCTCAAGCAATCGTCAATAACGGTTATCGCTTCTTTTGCAAATGCTTTTAGTCTTTCGGAATCGTATGTATTGTTTGAATCACTCATATAGTCATCCATGGCAAGCTTTATAACATCATGATAACCGGAATTCATATTCTTTAATGCCCATTGGCCGCCGCCATACTTGGACAGGGTCAGATCATTTCTGACAAAAGCGTAAAATCTGCAAAGATTTAAGATACAATAAACCGGATTTTCTATAATTTCCTCCGCACATTCCAGCGTGTCCTGATAATTTGAGTCTATTACATATTCCTTGGAAACCTTCGCAAAAACTTCCTGCGAAGGCTTACCAAAATCCATCCCGTCGTTTGGCACATTAATAACGTTAAAATGACTTGCCAAATCAGGATCCGTCTTCAGCTCGTCATTAATTACCAATGATTTATCTGCCTTATATCTGTCAATCCAAGCTCTGCTGCCATGTAATTCATAGGGAACCGGATGTCTGATATTTTTACAGTTTTCCTCTAAAACAACACTGAATTCAAAGCCGCCCTCTGGGAAAGCGCCGGCATTTTCCAGCATTTTATCCCAAATAAGCTCTTTGACTTCCGAATTTATTTTGTCTCTGACAACTATAATAAAATCCAAATCAGATTTATTCGGGTTAAAACTCCCCAGTCTTAAAGAACCATGAAAATATACACCTACATAATTATCTTCTAAAATATCTTTCACCCAGGCATTAATCTGCCGCATAAAACCGTTTATTTCCATCATAATGCCGCCTCGCTTTCCGCTTTCAACACCCCCGCTGCTCCCGATCCCAAACGGCTTTGCGGCAAACGGCAAACATTTGCAAATTGCTCTGCCAAAAAGAATGCGAGACACTTTCCCGGTATCTCGCATTCCTTTTGGCAGATTTACTAACGGAGAAAGAGGGATTTGAACCCTCGCGCCGGTTGCCCGACCTACACCCTTAGCAGGGGCGCCTCTTCGGCCTCTTGAGTATTTCTCCTTAATCCGAACTACGTCTCTGCCAATATTTGATTTTTGCATCAAAAACTACGACGCAAGAATTATTATACCCATGGACGCCTTATTTGTCAATCGCTTTTTCAAAGATTTTACCCCGCGCTGAAGCGACTGAAGTAAAAAGTTTATTTCCACTTTGAAGGTGCAAAATAGATTTTAGTCTTTCACTTTAGGAAACTGTGACAGAAAATTACTTTTGCTCGTTCAAGTAGTTCTGCACTCTGTTATCCAGCTTCCCAGCGGCCTCTTCCGCAGAGCATTCCCCTGCGAAGTAAGGAGCCAGCTCTTCCCGGACCATAGCCTCCAGTTCAGCCGGAATCGAGGGTTCAGGCTTCGCGCTCTCAAGCAGAGCCCAAAACTGCTCGAGCTGCTCTGCGGTCAGGGGAGTCTGCTCTACAGAAATGCCCCAGAGGCCTGCAGTACTTAACCATCCGTCTTCTGCATTTTTCTTTGCCTTTTCCTGATACTCATCCAGAAGAATCTCCGTCACATCTCTGCGGCAGGAGAACCCGGCCTTGATTTTAATACGATCATTTTTCTGAAACTTAAGCTGTCCGTCCGTTGACATCAGATAACGCAGAAATTCTTTAGCGCCTGCCTTGGACGAAGAATTACTGTTCAAGCATATTTGAACAGGCTCCATATATATGCCGCGGCCCTGAGCGGCAGGCATACCGATCGGAACCTCCTTTCCCTGAAAACAACCGGAGGCAAAAAGAAGCTCCTGCGGTTGATACATTGTCAGGTATAATGCCGCCAGCATGCCGTCCTGATAATAATCCGCCGCTTCCTCGCAGTTTGTGTCGGCGTAGTACAGATTATCCCCATATTTTTTGGCAAATTCCAGAAAATCAAGAAAGGGCTGCTCCGTTAAGTGACTGGTCCCTGCATTGTAGTCAATGAACCGAGTGTTATCCCGGTCTGCCAGACCATACTGCAGCACGATGCCCATACCGTCAAGGCCCATCTGGAGAGCTTTGGCCGGAGAATTTTGAACAGCCTCCATCATCTGCTCCAGAGTCCAGGCATCCAGTCCTCCCGCCAGAGACTCGGAAATAAACAGGGAAGAAAGCAAAAAACGATAGGTAAGGCCGTAAAGGCTGCCGTTCGTTTTGCCGCCTTCCAGGCTGACCTCCCAATATTCGGAAGGATTTTCTATGATGTCATCCAAAGGAGCAATATAGCCGTTTTGAATACAGCCATCCATGTCAATGAGCCAGGTATCCATCAGATCAGGCCCTCTGCCTGCGGATATTTCCATCTGAAGCTGCTGACAGAAGGTATCAATGTCTTCTGAGTCAAAAGGATTGACGAGAACAACACGGTATTCGTCATTCTGTCTGTTAAAGGCTGCGATCACCGCTTCCAATGACGCCGTATCGGAGGAAACCAGAGTGATTTCCTCCCTGTCTGCGGCATCTGTCTCTTCCAGCGTCAATAAAGATAATATGTCCTCAAACCTTACGACGAGAGACAGACTGCCGTCCCGATTGGTGCTTAAAACAAGCAGTTCCTGCAGATCATAGCCGTTTTCTGCAAAGGAAAGGACCTTTTGCAAGGGCATACTTCCGTCACCTGTCCAAATACCACTGACATCCGCCAGGACGAATTCTCCGTCAGCAGATCGGGTGAGCAGGAACTCAAATTGGGGACTTACCATGCCTCCCAGCGAAAAGAGTGCAGTCCCGTTTGGCTTGTCCCAGACCGTAAGATTCTGCTCCCCGTCAAAGCCATACCACAGACTTTCGGAGCCGGAGGAAATCAAGCCGCGCAAACTGTTTTCCAGATTTTGGCTCAGTACTGGATTAAAATTTTCGTCATAGGAGGTAAAGCTGTCGGCAGAAATACCGCCGGAAAAAACGGCATACAGCGTACCGCCAGCGGAATAAAGCCTGCGATCGGAAAAGACAGCATCCGTACCAATCCCCTCCAAAAGCCTGCACGTCCCGCCCCAGTCATAGAATACAATACCCATGGACACGGAAAGATAAGCACCGTCATCACTGGCACCGGCAATACGTGAGAGCCTGGGCGTAAAAATCGAGCCATCGACATAGTGTATCGCCCAATCGGCTGCAGACAAAACAAAGCACTGCCACTGCTCATAGGGCGGATCCAGCACATAAAGGCAGTAGCTGTCGGTCTCCGACACCTTCGACGAGTCGTCTGTTACATATACAATATTATACAGCAAAACCAGCCTTCTGTCTGCCGAGAAGGTATCTGTAAGCGAAAGCTCTATCGGTGCATTTGCAAAGACGGAATCCGCAAAAGCGGCATCTGTCATATAGGAAAAGTAGTTTTTCCCCTGATTTTCCGGTGCTTGCGCAAATTCTATACTGGGATCCAAGAGCGCTTTTTCTGTGATTCGATAGTACCGGGGCTCGGCAGCCACGTCTGCCGGCTGCCCGTCGGGGGATTGGAACGCATTTCCCCGGTCTGAGGACTGAGAGGAATCCCCGCAGCCTGACAGCAGAAGAGAAGCTGTCAGGAAGAGGACCATCATTAATTTGATATATTTGCAGTTTATTTTATGATGTATTCTTTGCACGAGGGATTCCTCCAGATCAATTATTCTTCAAATGTCTCATCAGGCTGTCCGCAAAGCGAATGTTTGGTTTCGCCCCAACGATATTCACCGGCAGTTCTTCCACAAGCGCAAGTCCATATCCCTTTAAAGTGATTCGTAAACGTTAAACACTCTTTGTAAACCGCTTCTGTGCTTCCGTCTGGCAAAGTCTTGTTGCCTTCAAAATATTGGTGATGACCAATAGAAAGTTTTGTTGCAGAATCATCTTTTATTATAGAATATGCACATGTATGTACAGACTGCGGTGATGCCGTTAATGCGTTAGCCGCCGCAGCCGCAGTCAGGCCGTGACTGCACAGCAGAACACCTGATAAGGATAAAACAGCAACTTTTTTTATAAAGTCCCTTTTAAAATTTCTTGCAATTTTGCTCATAATAATACCTTTTTTTCTTTAACATTTTTGTTTCATTAGTTTGTAATTATATAATTTCCTGTATTAAAAGGCCTTTTATTCATGCGATAAGTAATTATAACGTTCTTCCCTTATCATTTCAATATCTTTTTTATATTCTTAAATTGTTATATTTGTTTACTTCGCAACTGCTCTGCATTCTGCTTAAGATAGCCTAAAGCGACCAGATAAATGCTAAATAAAAGCCTGACTGCCAAGAATTCTTAGCAGCCCGGCTTTCATTTAACATTGGAGAAAGACAAATCGTAGCATTTTTCCATTCAGGCAAAATCCGACAGCTTGATCTCCCTATCCCTGAAATAATATTTCCTGTCGTGTTCATTGATCTCCCGCATGATCCTGCAGGGATTACCTGCCGCAACCACATTTGAAGGAATGTCCTTCGTCACAATACTTCCCGCCCCGATTACCGTATTATCGCCAATTGTAACGCCCGGCATAATAATCGCGCCTGCCCCAATCCAACAGTTTCTCCCAATATGAACCGGCATATTATACTGAAGTCCCTTTTCACGAAGCTCCGGCAGGATGGGATGCCCTGCCGTCGCAATCGTAACATTGGGGCCGATCATGGTATAATCACCGATA
>CAZAMX010000084.1:0-1464 GCA_964486095.1 uncultured Acetatifactor sp.
AACATAGATGCTTTTCGAAAGTTTGTTGAATTTATAAAAGAAAATGTTCCATGTGTTTATAATATTGACCCAATGTATACAGATAATTATGCGAAAAATAAATTATTTACAAATAAATTGAGTCAGAAAGAATTTAGTAAATGGAATTCTTCCATAGCGATTGATATATTAATAGCAAATGAATTTGTGATAACGGGTGGAATTTCATCTGCATTACAATTATGTGTAGCATATCAACCATATTCGTGCAAGGTACATGCTAGTGGTTTTGTGATTCTATGTGATGGAATGGAATATAGGGAGTTGTTGCATATTGACGAATTGTCAAGAAATGTTAAATTGCTGGATCAAGCTTATCAAAAGTATAAGGATTATAATCCATTAAATAGTGAAAAATGTGCTATGTGTGAAAAAGTAATACAGTGTCAAGGGGAAATATTTGCAGAAAAAATTGCTGTGAGTACCAAAAAAGATATAACGAAGAAGAGTTTATCAAGACATATGTAAAATATGTTTTAATGGGAAAAGAAAACTTTTTTGTTGGAATCATATTTTTGAATTAGGCATAAAAGAAGATAATAAGAAGTTAAAGCAGTATGGCTATCGTAATAATATATTTGAAGACGAATATTATCTTGAAAAACTGAAAAGTTTTAGAAAAATGGTAGATAGTAAGGCGTTAACGTGTGCCCTCTATACAAATTTTGAATTTATATTAATTTATAATAATAATAATTTTTGTACGGACGGGAGGGCTTTTCAGAAAATTTTTTTCTATGAAGATAAAAAGATAAAACATACGTTTTCTCTAAATCAGGGACAGTTTATTGGTGATGTAATAGATTGTGCCAAATGCTTTTTAAGCTGCAAACAGAAAAATGACATATTTTGTTTGTTTAATTATAAAATAGAAAAAATTATTTTATTTCCAAGAGCTGCAGGGGCATTAATACATGAAATATGTGGACATATGTTGGAAAACGAGTATTATAAAAAAGGAAATCATAAAATTGCGCCAGTTTTCTTGACAGTGCATGACAATCCAAAATTATTATATGGAAACGTAAATCATGTTGACGATGAAGGATTTGAGCTGACAAAAAATACGATTATAAAAAGAGGAATATTAAAAGGAATAATAGGTGATGAAATATATAGAATGAAAAATGAACAGTTTCGATGTTTCAGACAATCGCGTAAGGAGTCTTATGAATATTTATCAACAGGTCGTACATTTTGTTTAGAAGTAGAACCAGGAAAGAGAGGACGACAAGAAGTAGTTATTGAGAACTGTATTAACAGCCTTATTGTATATTCTTTTGATAAGTCCTATTATAATGTTTCAACGCGAAAAGGATATTTTCAGACCAATAGTTTCTTTGTGATGGAAGATGGAGAACTAAAAAAGGTAGATCAGATCTTGAGGATAAATTTGTCGGGACAAACTATACTGGATAATATATT